>CAZXTV010000040.1:0-7598 GCA_964643705.1 uncultured Arenimonas sp.
ATCACCGGCTCGGCCTCGGGCGGCATGTCGATCGCCCTGGCGGCGATGTCGGAAACCTTCATCGCCAACGCCAATGCCGCCAACATCCCGATGGACGTGCTGCACCGCGTGGCCTCGATGGCCAGCGGCGGCATGGACACCCTGCCCCACAACGGCGCGGTGATCACGCTGCTGGCGGTCACCGGCCTGACGCATCGCCAGGCCTACAAGGACATCTTCGCGATCACGATCATCAAGACGCTGGCGGTGTTCTTCATCATCGGGGTGTTCTACGCCACCGGTTGGGTGTAGCGCCGGCAGGCATCAGCGCGGCGGCAGCAGGGTCAGCCGCACCCGTTCCGGCGTTTCCGTCCGCGAAAGGCCCCATCCAAAACGTGCCAGCAGACGCTCGGACAGAAGCAGGCCCAGTCCGAAGCCAGGCGGGCCGGCGTCGGGCGCCCTCGGGTTCTCCACCCACAGGCCGCCCGACCTGGCCTGAATCCCGATGACCCCGGGGCCGCCGTGCTGAATGGCGTTGAGCAGGCCGTTGGCGACAACGGTCTCGGCGACTTCCCCGGGCAGGGCCAACTGCAGCCCTTCCGGGACGTCCACGGCCAGCGTTTGCCCGCGTGCGTGCGCGAGCGTCGCGAACTCGTCGACCAGGCCCGCCAGCAGCGGGCCGGCGGCGCAGCATGCATTGGCAGGCGGCTGCGCATCGCTGGCGAGCCAAAGCACGCTGTGGCTCGCCCGGAGCAGCCGGTTCTGGGCACGCTGCAACCTTTTCCAGGCTTCTTCGTTGTCGCGGTCGTCGTGGAGCAGTGCCAGGCTGGTCCGGGAAGACTGCAGTGGCGTGCGCAGCTCATGCCCGAGGAAGGCCAGGGTTTCCCGCTCGATGGCGAGTGCATGCAGGCGCGCCCGCCATGAGTCGGCCGCCCAAAGCGCCAACTGGCTGAATTCGGCAATGCTTTCGTGTTCGGCAAAGGCCTCCAGGGACTCCGGATCCGGACTGCCACCCATGCGTTCGATCAAGCCATGCGCACGCCGTGCGATGCTCGCGACAAGCCAGCGGGCAAGCAGCCAGGCCAGAGAGGCCAGCGCGATCGCCATTGCCAGCAGCCAGGGCCACGCACCTGCCAGGGCCTGGTTCACTCGCAGCTGGTCGCTGACGTCGTAGACCAACAGGTAGTCCTCGCCGTCCGGACTGCGGCCGGCCAGAACGTGCACATACCGACCATCGGCGAGCCGGAATTCATCGATGGCGCCGGGTCGCCGGCCCTGCATGGGCTGCGCCAGCCCAGCCGGTGCCTGCGCCAGGGGATGCAATGCGAAACGTTCCGGCAGGCGCGCGGACTCCAGGCGCACGATGCCCGCTGCGACGTCGCCGAGCCGATCATCGATGAATTCGTCCTCAAGGACGAAGAGCAGGAACAGCGCCATCGCCGCGAATGCCGTCGCCAGCACCAGCGCGAAGGCGATCCATTGCCGCGCCAGCACCTGCCGCAGGCTGCGCTTGCCGTTCACGAACCCACCCCGAAACGATAGCCGATGCCGCGCACGGTGCTGATCGGCGCTTCGCCAAAGCGTTCGAGCATCGCCTGGCGCAGCTGGTAGACGTGGGCGCGCAAGGGGTCGCTCTCCGGCGGCTCATCCCCCCATAGCCCCTCCCGGAGCGCCTGTTTGCCGACACTGCGTGGGTATGCCTGCATCAACCTGCGCAGGATGGCCAGGCCGGCGGCGTGCAGCTGCAAATCCCGGCCCGAACTGCTCAGCAGTCCGCTGTGCAAATCCAGGACGTAGCCGTCGGCCTCCAGCGAAAGGCCGGACGGGCTTGCGACATGCGTGCAGATCGCTTGTATCCGCGCGAGCAATTCAGCCGGCGCGAACGGCTTGACCACGTAGTCCACCGCACCTGCGGCGAATCCATCCAGTTTGTCCTGGAGTCCACCGCGGGCGGTGAGGAAGATGGCAGGTGTCGCCAGCCCATGCGCCTGCTTCAGCTCACGGCACAGGCTGATGCCATCCTTTCCCGGCAGGTTGACGTCGAGCACCAGGATGTCGAAAAGCGTCCTGGCGACCTGCGTGCGAGCCTCGGAAGCGTTGCCGGCGTAATCCACCTGCAGACCCTTGGCTCCAAGGTAGTCGCCGATGCCGGCGGCCACGTCCAGATCATCTTCAACCAGCAACACCCGAATCGGCCCTGGCGGCAACATGTTGGGCTCCTATGTCCGCACCGCAATGATCTCCTAAATCCTGGCCAGCCGCTGCAGCTCCCAGGCTTCGCGCAGATGCCCCTGCATGGCCGCGACAAGGGCGTGCATCAACAACAGCTGTTTGTCGGCCCGGGGACCGGCGAGCTTGCTGGCCGCTGCCTTTTCCGGGCCCGCCGCGTGGTAAGTCGCAAGCAGCCCCACGCTGACCTCTTCGGCCGTGCGGGCGCGGGCCACCGGCTCATGGCCCAGGGCGCGCACCATCGCCTCGGCCACCGACCAGGTGGACCAGGGGTTCTGGCCGGTGACAAGGCGGCCATCGGCCACCGTGTTGTCCAGGTACATCGGCCCTTCCACGAAGGCGGCCGACTGGCGCGCCAGCGAGTCCTGCAGAAGGAAGGGAAACACCGTGCGCGCCTCCTTGATCAGGAACACTTCCTCGGCATTGCTGAAGCCGGTAACGCGCCGGCCCTGCAGCAGCGGGCGGCCATCGGCGAGCGTGATGTCCAGAAGCGCCGCCGGGCCGTGGCAGACGGCGCCGATGACCCCACGCGGCGCAATGTCGCGAACGATCCGGGCAATATCGGAATTGCCGGGGAAATCGAACATCGCTCCCTTGCCGCCGACGAAATAGACCGCGTCATAATTCGAGGGGTCCACATCTGCCAGCGCAATCGTATCGGCCAGCTTGGACCGGGCTTCGGGATCGTTGAGGAAGGCGTAGTCGGCGTCGACCAGGCCATCGTCCAGCGTTTGCGGTGGCGTACCACCCCGGGGGCTGGCCAGGTCCACCTCATAGCCGTTGGCCGTGAACACCCAATAGGCGCGCGAAATTTCAGTGAGCTCGTAGCCGCCCTTGCGCCGGTCCTGGTCGTAGCGCGCCGTGCTGCTGAGCACGGCCAGCACGCGCCCTCGTTTTTGGCGAACCCCTTCACGGACGAAGGCCAGGTCGGCTGCCGTGGCAGCCGGGTTCCCCCGCGGCTCGGCCTCCAGGTCGAGGCTTTCGACGTAAGCCCAGCCCGAGAGCGCCAACACCAGCAAAAGGCCGCACACTGTGCCCGCCGTCCAACGAATGATTTTCCACATGGTCGTGCTCCTGTTTCCCGCCACCCGCGTGGCGGACGGAATGCACGATGCCGGTCATTGGTAAAACCAGCGTCAAACGCGCGAAACGCAGAAAGAACCCGAAGGCGGCAGGTTCGCGTGTCGGGGCATGTTTTCTCCTCGATCGTGCAAACAGCGGCGCCCCGCTTGGTTAAACTCGGCAGGCGCCACCCGACCACACCAGGGGAAAACCAATGACCAAGTACGCAACACCGTACCGCCGCTTCGCGGGACTCGGCCTCGCCGTCCTGATCGCCATTCCTGCGACCGCGAGCGCACAGACGCTGGGCAAACCCTCAGGCAGGGCGGGCCAGTTCCTCACCAAACCCGGCCTTCTCGCCACGCCGGACCCGGAAACCTATTACAGCTGCGTCCAGGATTCCGACGGCGTGCTGGTTTTCTTCAATGCCAAGAAGGGACGTTTCGTCACCTGCCAGCGCGGCACCTCGCCGGTGTCCTGGGCGGGCCGCGGACCGGAGGGTCTGCCGGGCCCGATCGGTCCGGCGGGCCCCCAAGGCGAGACGGGTGCAACGGGCGCCACCGGGCCGGCGGGGCCGATGGGTCCCGCGGGGCCGATCGGTCCGATGGGCCCGATGGGTCCGATGGGTCCGATGGGCCTGATGGGCATCCCTGGCCCGATGGGCGTGCCGGGACCCCAGGGTGAACCGGGTATCCAGGGGCCGGCGGGTGACATCGGTCCGGCCGGCGCGACGGGTCCGGCCGGCGCGACCGGTCCGGCCGGCGCGACGGGTCCGGCGGGTCCCCAAGGCGTACCGGGAGCCACGGGTGCCACAGGACCGGCCGGTCCCCAGGGTCCTGCAGGCCCCGTGGGCCCGGTCGGACCCGCAGGTCCTGCCACCCCTGACCTGCGCTTCGGCCTCAATACCAGCAATGCCTCCGCCGGTCGCGGGAACGACTGCACCATGGGCGAAATCACCCTCACCGCCGCCCGGGTCGGCCCGGGTGTTCCCGCAGCGGGCCAGATCCTGTCGATCGCAAGCAACAGCGCGCTCTTCTCGCTGCTGGGCACGACGTTCGGCGGCGATGGCCGCACCACGTTCGCCCTGCCCGATCTTCGTGACGCGGCGCCCAACGGGCTCACCTACCTGATCTGTACTCAGGGCATCTTCCCGTCCTACCTATGAGTCCCTGCCCGCCCCGCCCTTTGGGCGGGGCGGGTTACGGCCGGGAGGCAAATACAATTGCCATCGTGAAAGCCGGATTCAAAGGCAACAAGCAGTCACTGCCCGCCAAACCCTGCGCCCGCTGCGGGCGCCCGATGACATGGCGCAAGGCGTGGGCAAAGAACTGGGAAACGGTGCGCTATTGCTCCGATGCCTGCCGCGCCAGGAAAAACGAACGGCCGATATCCGGAAACCAGTAGCCGGTGCCGGCTAGCCCTTGGTTCGGGAAAGCGCAAATGACATGGTTCGTTCATTCGCATGGGGCGGACTTCGGTGCGAAGCCGGGCCCACTCTGCCCGAACGCGACCGCGAAGGTTGCGGCGCGCGAACTACCAAGCAGCCCGAGGAAACCTGGGGACTCCTAGCGTGACGGCCCGGCCAGCAAGGGATAGGGGTTGATCGCCTCGCCCTTCCACCAGCGCTTGTCCGGGCCGAGCACGAAGATCGCGAAATGCAGGTGCGGGGCCGCGGGGTTGGCGTTGCCGGTGTGGCCGACGTAACCCAGCACCTCGCCCTTGCGCAGCTGCTTGCCCTCTTCGATGCCGTCGGCGTAACGCTGCAGGTGCGCGTAATAAAAGGCCACCTGGCCGGCGTCGTCGAACTGGTAGAGCGTGACTCCGCCCGGCACCGAATCGAAGAGCTTCACGACCGGGCCGTCGGCGACGGCAAGCACCGGCGTGCCTTCGTCGGCCATGATGTCCAGCGCGTCATGGATGCGGTCCTCGCCGCGCGCATCACTGAAACTGTCCACCAGCTCCGCCGCCTGGATGCCTTGCACGGGGATGCGCAGCGGCGGCAGAAGGGGCGTGTCCTGTGCGCGCGGTGCGGCAGCGGCCGGGGCCTCGACCGCTGCCGGCGGCTCCGGGGTTTGTTCAATGGTTTCCTGGACGGCTTCGTCGATGGCGACGTCCAGGGTGTCTTCAATGCTTTCCTCACGGACCGGGCGCGGGCCGGGTGCCTGCGCCGAACCCGGCTGCGCACCAGGCAACACCCCAGGCATCGAAGGCGCGGGACCTGCCGGGGTGGCGGGCGCCTGCGCGGCCGGGGCGTCCTGCCTGGGCTCCGGCGGTACTTCGGCCACCAGCCAGGCCACTGCCAGGCCACCTACCAACAACCCCGCCAGGAAAACCAGGCCTGCCCGCATCGTGCGTTACTCCTGAAGTCGCACGTCAGTCCCGGGCGAAACCGCTCCGGCCACGCGCAAGACGTCCCAGTTGGTGAGTCGAATGCAGCCATTGGACTGCGTCTTGCTGATGTTAGCGGGCGCCGGGGTGCCATGGATACCGTAGTGCGGCTTGCTCAGGTCGATCCACGCCACGCCCACCGGGTTGTTCGGGCCGGGCTGGAGCGTCGCCTTTTCGTGCGCCGGGTTGGCCGCATGGAACAGGCTCGGGTCGTAGTTGAACACGGGGTTGCTGGCGACGCCGTTGATCTTCCAGTCACCGATCGGCAACGGGTCGTTTTCGCTGCCCGAGGTTGCCGGGAACCAGGCGATCACTTCGTCCTGGGCGTCGAGCAGCCACAGCGCGCCGTCGGATTCATCAACGACGACGGTGGTCGCGGCAGGCAACTCGAGTTCGCGCTCGATGTTGGGCACCGTGATCGTTTCACCGGCCTGGAAAAGCGCCTGCGGATTCAGTTCGCGAAGCAGCGCCGGGCTGGCGTGGAAACGTTCGCCCAGCTTTTCCATGGCGTCGGTGAAACCCATGGAGTCAAGCTCCGCCTGGGCCATCATGTCCGCGGGGATTTCCGCGAAAGGGCCGGCAACGTCGTCTTCGCTCAGGACGACCTCGACCAGGGTCGGTGCGGCGCTCGATTCGAGGGCCGTCCAGGTGGCGTCGTCGAGTTCGCCGGTCGCCTCCAGCCCGTGCTTGCGCTGGAAGGCCGTCAGCGCCCCGGCCTGGTTCGAGCCCGCCACGCCATCGATTTCACCGGGCGAAAACCGCGCCCTGTCCAGCAGCACCTGGGCACGCAGGTCGTTGCGCTCGTCCGAGTCCGGGAGGGCAGTGCGCTCGTCGGATACGGCAGCGAGCTCGCCGTCCATCGAAACAGCAGCCGTTTCCGCCGGCGTCGCCGGATTTGCCGGCGGCGTATGCGCCGCCGCGGAGGTGGTCACAAGCAGCGCGGTGGCTGTCCAGGAAATCAGGGAACGGGCGCGCGACATGGCAGGACTCCTCGATAAGGCCCCGAGTGTCCCCTGCCCCGCATTAATCCCGGCTAAGCCGACCGCTCAGTCCACGCAGCCCTGCGTGGTTCCGGGGCCGCCAAGCGTCTGCACCTGGTCGGTGACAGACCAGCCATGGCGCGTGTTCCCGAATGGCCAGGACTCCCCGAAATCCGCCTCCACATGCACGCTGTCGAGCTGGCCTGCCTGCAGGATGCGCCGGAGCGAACCGGCCGGCTCCCGTCCCGGTGCCATGTACGAACAGGTCGGGCAGGCTCCCATGACACGCTGGAGCGGCAGGGTCGCTGCCGTACCGGCGAAGGTGCCGCTTTCCGCGGTCAGGAAGACCGGCGAGCCCTGTGCGTCGAAATCGAACACCGCGTAAAACTCGTAGTCGTTCCATACCTGCACGCTGTAGCCGGCGCCGGCCCGCTGCGGGTCGAACCAGTGCGAGCTGATGTCCTGCGGCTGGCCATTGAGGGTCGGGCAGCCCCGGCCGAGCGCCGAATACACTTCCGAGCCGGTTTCGCCGTAAAGCGTGTAGGTGAACGTGAACAGGTCCGGACCAGCCGGCGTGACCGTGGCCTGCCCCACTTCCGTGGGTGCGGCATGGTCCCCGTACCAGGCCTGGCGATAGAGGGGACTGCGCCAGATGCCGTCGATGCCCGGCGCCGATGCCTGCAGGTAGTACCAGGTGGGACGGGCACTCACCGATTCGTAGGTGTACCAGAGCCCGGCCCATTGGCTGCCGGCCGGATACAGCATCAGGCCGGAGCCGCTGCGGTCCGGGTTGAAATAACTGCCCGACCTCACCAGCGGCGCGACGGCCTGCAGGGTGGCGGCCAGGGTCACGCTGGCGCGCTGCGTGCCCGCATTGTGCGGCACGACGTACCAGCGGCCCGGATGCAGCGCGCCACCTTCGACGCGGGCGACGCGTTCGTCACCCACGCCCGAGGAAGC
>CAZXTV010000040.1:7698-11055 GCA_964643705.1 uncultured Arenimonas sp.
CTTCAACCAGACGGTGAAGTCATCGAGCACGGTGCCGGCGTCGGACCACAGGCGCACGATGCCGGCACGCTGGTCGCCGTCCAGGAAGCCTTCGTCGAGCCAGCCCAGCTGCAGGTACACGGGCGCTTGCGCGGCCGCTTGCACCGGTCCGGTCGCGAACAGCGTGCCGTTGGAGGCATCCATCGGAACCTCGTAGACCTCGAACTCCGCGGGGCGATAGTCCGGCCAGCGGTTGTGTCCCGCCACCCACCAGGTCACCGGGGCGTCGCCGACGTGCACGACGGTCTCGCAGACATTGCCCACGTCCTGTGGGCGGATCGCGCTGCACTGCACCTCCCCCTGCGACGGCACGCCGTCGCCGTCGAGATCGATGCCGGCGTAGGCATCGACCCAGGGGATATTGGAGTCGGGATTGACGAGCAGGATGCGGTACTCGCGGATTTCCCCTTCCGGCGAGGCGGGAATCGTGCTGGTCTCCCAGACCAGGTTCGAATCCGCGTTCCAGGGCTCCCCAGGCGTGGGATCCGGGTAGATGCCCAGCGAGACTTCCCGCGGAGCCACCAGCGGCGAAGTCGTGTAGCGCGCGGCCGAGAGAGGCGGCAGGCTCTGCATCAACACCCGTTCGCTGCCGCCGCGGTCGCCCCAGCTCAGCTCGATCGAATGATTGGCGCGGATCGCCACGCGCACGGTGGCCTCGGTGCAGCCCTTCCCGGGCAGGCACAGCGAGTATCGGAAACTGTCGCGCCCCGTAAAATCGGGCGCCGGGGTATAGAGGAAACGCACGTCGCCGTTTTGCCCTTGCGGATCCAGCGCGCCGTGCGCCGGCGGGTCGATGATCTCCACGACGAGCTGGGAGCGTTCCAGGTAGGTGAACACGTCGTTGGCCAGGGGATGCAGCAAGGCCGGCTCGTTCACGACCGCCTGCACGGCATCATCGCGGGCCTGGCCCGAACGCGACACCGGTGCGTCATCGTCGAGGATGTCGACCCGGGTGCTGAACGCCGTGGGGTCCGGGCCGACGGTGCGCGCCCCCGTCACCGCCGAGAAATCGACCCAAAGGGTCTGGAAGTTCCCTTCGGCGTGGGTATCGCCGAAAACTCTGACCGTGACCTGCCCGGCAGTCTGCCCCGCCGGAATCTCCACGCGGGTGGGCGGGACCTGCACGTAATCGATGCCGGGAGTCATCGAAGAGTGGTCGGCGCGCGTAGCCCAGGTAAAGGCGACCTCGGAGCTCGCGGGCGAAGACAAGGTCCACCTGACCGCGACGTCGGTATGACCCGAATCACCCTCGTCGACGGCGACCACATGGGGCACTGAGAACTGCGGCGCATCCTGGGCGAAAGCAACTGACGCCCAAGCAGCCAACGGCAGCATGAGGATGGCCAGGACGAAACCGCGAACGCGGGCGCCGGTCATCGCGAACCTCCTCAGGGCTTGGGGATCCGTACGGTCTTGCTGATCATCAGCGAACCCGACAGCGCGAACAGCAGCACCAGCGGATGCAGCTGCCAGCCCAGCAGGTCGATGCGACCGAACCACAGTTCATCGCCGATGCGGCCCTGCCACGCGGCCACGGCCATCAGCCCGACCAGCACGACCGAGGTCGGGATCGGCGTGCCTTCGAAGAAGCGCACCTTGGCCGCGCCCTCGGACAGGGCTTCGGCGGTGACGTTGAAACGCGCCAGCCGGCTGACGCCGCAACCGACGAAATACGACAGCACCAGCCAGTCCCAGCCGCCCTGCATGCCGCAGGCATAGGCCAGCGCGGCGGGCGCCACGCCGAAGGAAATCACGTCCGACAGGGAATCGAGTTCACGCCCCAGCAGCGACGCGCCGTGGCGCTGGCGCGCCACCCAGCCATCGAGTGCGTCGAACACGAAGGCAATGGGCACCAGCGCCATGCCCCACAGCAGGTCGCCCACCCGGCCGTCCTGCAGGAAGCGCATGGCCGCGAAGATCGCGCCGGTGCCGCAGAAGGCGTTGGCCAGCGTGAACCAGTCGGCCAGGTGGAAGTCGCGGATCATCGAGAAGTGTCTTTTCATTGATCCGAGTCTCCCCGCACACGCCGTTCAAAACAATGGCGGCCTTCGCCGTGCCACCAGGGCGCGCCCGTGCGGTGGGTTTCAAGGCCTGCCGCCGCGGTGTCGTGGGCAAACACGGCGCAGAGCCGGTACCGGCCTTCGGCCATTTGTTCATAGACGTAGGGCTCGCCCGACACCGGGTCGCGGGTTGAAAGGCGGCTGCCCGGCGCTGCCGCCAGGGTTTCGAGCTGGCCCGGCAGGGCCCGGTGGCCCTCGTGATGGCGCTCGATCGCCCCGGCAATTGCCTGCAGGTCGGCCACCCGGCGTTCGTCGAGCCGCAGTTCGCGCTGGGTGGACGGCGAACCGGAAACCCAAAGCCCCAGGCCCAGCGCCGCGATGACGACAAGCACGGCGGCGATCGCCATGGCCCGGCCCGTGCTCATGGTTCACGTTCCTCCTGGCGAAGGTCCCACAGGTACCAGCCGAAGATGCCGCCGGCGATCATCGCCACCACGCCCACCTTGAGCACGAAACGAAGCGTGAGTTCACCCGACAGCAAGGCATGCACCAGGGTGATCAGGTCGCCCACCAGCACGCAGGCGGCGATGAACAGCGTCAGGTAGGTCAGCCAGCGCCGCACCGCCGACAGCCGCTTGCCGGGACTGCGCGCCATCGCCTGCGACAGGTGGTGCGCCAGGAACAGGTACACGGGAAACGCCACCACGATCGACGCCATCGCCCAGCGCATCGATCCCGCCTGGCGCCCGATCTGCCAGGCAGCGTCGGCCGGATCGGGCCAGGCGCGGTTGATCAGGTCGAAGAGCAGGCTGCCGAGCTGGAACGCGGAGATGTAGAGCGTCGCGAACAGCGTCAGGTACAGGAAGGCTTCGCGCGCCGAAAGATAGGGGCGCGGCCGGGGAACCGGCACGGGAAACGGGACGTCGGCATACGCCGCCAGCGCGTCGGCCACCAGTCCATCGGGCCAACCCGCGGCCGTGAGCGCCCTGGCTATCGACTCGCGATCCTGGCCACTGGCCAGGGCATCGCGCACGAAGTGCGCCAGTTCCTGCGATCCCGTGTTGGCCATGGTCCTTCCGCGCGGGGAGCTCCGGGCAATCTAACAAGCCCTGCCCGCCCGGCAAAGAAAAAGCGGGCCGAAACCCGCTTTTCCGTTCAGATTTCGATGGCTTGCGGGGCTTAGCCCTCGCCTTCCTCGATGGCCTTGATGGACAGGCGGATGCGGCCCTGCTTGTCCACTTCCAGCACCTTCACCTTGACCAGGTCGCCTTCCTTGAGCTTGTCGGAAACCTTCTCGACGCGCTCGTTGGAGATCTGC
>CAZXTV010000041.1:0-256 GCA_964643705.1 uncultured Arenimonas sp.
ATCCTCGACCAGCCGCACAAGGACCTGCGCCGCGCACGTGCCTGCGGCATGAGCCTTATTCCCACAACCACCGGTTCGGCCACCGCAATCACCGAAATCTTCCCGGAGCTCAAGGGCCGCCTCAACGGCCACGCCGTGCGCGTGCCGCTGGCCAATGCCTCGCTCACCGACGCGGTGTTCGAAGTCGAACGCGCGACCACGCGCGAGGAAGTGAATGCGCTGTTCCAGGCCGCGGCGGAGGGCCCGCTCAAGGGCA
>CAZXTV010000041.1:266-10588 GCA_964643705.1 uncultured Arenimonas sp.
CGCGCCCGCTGGTGTAGATTGATTACCGCACCGACCCGCGCAGCAGCATCGTCGATGGCCCGTTCACGATGGTCGTCGCCGGCACCCAGGTGAAGATCTTCGCCTGGTACGACAACGAATGGGGTTACGCCAACCGCACCGTCGAACTGGCCCGCAAGGTCGGCACCGGCGGATGAACCCGCTGACCCGCCAGTACCTGCTGGTGACGGCCAACTACTGGGCCTTCACCCTCACCGATGGCGCGCTGCGCATGCTGGTGGTGCTGCATTTCCACCAGTTGGGTTATTCGCCGCTGCAGGTGGCGATGCTGTTCGTGTTCTACGAAATCTTCGGGGTCATCACCAACCTGGTGGGCGGCTGGCTGGGCGCGCGCCTGGGCCTCAATCGCACCATGAACCTGGGCCTGGTGCTGCAGGTGGGCGCGCTGGCGATGCTGGCGGTTCCCGCGGCCCTGCTGACCGTGCCCTGGGTGATGGCCGCCCAGGCTTTCAGCGGCATCGCCAAGGACCTCAACAAGATGAGCGCCAAGGGCAGCATCAAGCTGCTGGTGCCCGGGGACCAGCAGGCGCGTATGTATCGCTGGGTGGCGCTGCTGACCGGCTCGAAGAATGCGCTCAAGGGCGTGGGCTTCTTCCTGGGCGCGGTGCTGCTGGCCTGGCTGGGCTTCAAGGGTGCGGTGCTGGCGATGGCCGCGGCGCTGGCCCTGGTGTGGGTCGGCAGCCTGCTGTTCCTGCAGGCCGACCTGGGGCGCGCCAAGGCCAAACCGAAGTTCCGCGAACTGCTGTCCAAAAGCCCGGCCATCAACCGGCTGTCGGCGGCGCGGCTGTTCCTGTTCGGGGCCCGCGACGTCTGGTTCGTGGTCGCGCTGCCGGTCTTCCTGGCCGAAGTGCTGGGTTGGCCGCATGCCCAGGTCGGTGGCTTCATGGCGCTGTGGATCATTGGCTACGGCGGCGTGCAGGCCCTGGCCCCGGCCATCACGGGCCTGCGCCAGGGCCCGGTGCCCGACGGGCGCGCCGCCTTCGGCTGGGCCCTGCCCCTGGCCGGGCTGGCCGCAGGCATGGCGGCCGCGCTGTGGGCCGGCTGGCCGGCCCAAACGGTGCTGGTGACCGGCCTGCTGGCCTTCGGCGTGCTGTTTGCCCTCAATTCGGCCCTGCACAGCTACCTGATCATCAGTTACGCCCGGGAAGACGGGGTCTCGCTGGACGTGGGCTTCTATTACATGGCCAACGCCGGCGGCCGGCTCCTGGGGACGGTGCTGTCGGGCGCGGTCTACCAGGCCTGGGGCCTGGCCGCCTGCCTGGCGATCTCGGCGGCCTTTGTCCTGGTGGCGGCCGCGATTTCCCTGGGACTTCCCCGGCACGGGCAGCCCGTGCCGGCGCGGCCAGGCTAAACGGCACCTGAACAAAAGCGACACCCCGCGCACCCATTCACCTGCAGCTAGCCACTTCAGGGGTATGACCACAGCAATGCGCCCAAGCCCGCCCACCCCCGTCGCCGCGTCGCCCTGGCAGGACGACCTGCATGCGGCCCGTGCCGGCGACTGCCTGGCCCTGGAGCGGGTACTGGCCCGCTCGCGCCAGGACTTACGACGTTACGCCGAGCACCACTGCGTGGTGAACGACGTCGAGGACGCGGTGCAGGAGTCGCTGTTCACGGCCTCGCGCAAGCTGTCCGACCTGCGCCAGCTGGAGTCCTTCACCTCCTGGCTTTTCCGCATCGTCAAGCGTGAGTGCAACCGCATGAAACGCGGCTGGCGCCGGCTGCGCCAGGAAGAGATCACCGAAGACATCGCCGGCGCCTGCGCGCAGGCGCCGGCCGGCCTGGCGCGCGACCTGGCGGCGGCGCTGGAGTCGCTGCCGCCGCACTACCGCGAGATCATCGTGCTTCGGGACGTGCAGGGGCTGACCATCGGCGAACTGGCCGACACCCTGGCACTGACCCGCGAAGCCACCAAGGCGCGCCTGCACCGGGCACGTGCACTGGCGCGCGAATACCTTCAGGATTAAACCCGCGGGTCCGCCCGCATCACTGCAAGCAACCCAAGAGGGAGCCACACCATGTCCAAGAAAACCCTGAAACCCGTCGTCCTCGCCGCCAGCGCCGCGCTGCTCGGTTCGATGGCCCTGTCCACCTCCGCCTTCGCCATGGATTCCCTGGCGCAGGGTTACCTGCTGTCCGCCAGCGACCACAAGGGCGAAGAAGGCAAGTGTGGCGAAGGCAAGTGCGGCTCCGACAAGGCCGAGGAAGGCAAGTGCGGCGAAGGCAAGTGCGGTTCCGACAAGGCCGAAGAGGGCAAGTGCGGCGAAGGCAAGTGCGGATCCGACAAGGCCGAAGAAGGCAAGTGCGGCGAAGGCAAGTGTGGTGAAGGCAAGTGCGGTTCCGACAAGGCCGGCGAGAAGGCCGAAGAAGGCAAGTGCGGCGAAGGCAAGTGCGGCTCCGACAAGGCCGGCGAGAAGGCCGAAGAAGGCAAGTGCGGCGGCAACGCCTGATCGTCCCGTGATGTCCGCGCGCACGCTCCCTCGAACGGCTGCGGGCCTCGGCTTGCGGCGGGCCCTGCTGGGCCCGCTGCAGGCGGCGGCGCCGGGTGATTTCGATTTCCTGGAATGTGCGCCGGACAACTGGATCGGCGTGGGCGGGCGCTTCGGCGCCGCCCTGCACGAGCTGAGTTCCCGGCACCCGCTGGTCTGCCACGGGCTGTCGCTGTCGCTGGGGTCTACCGACCCGTTCGACGACACCTACCTGCGCAAGCTGCGGCGATTCCTGGACGAACACCGGGTGCCGATCTTCAGTGAACACCTGAGCTACTGCAGCGACAACGGGCAGCTCTACGACCTGCTGCCGATTCCGTTCACCGAAGAGGCTGTCCGGCACGTGGCCGGCCGCATCCGCCAGGTGCAGGACGCGCTGGGCCGGCGCATCGCGGTGGAAAACATCTCCTATTACGCCGCGCCCTACCAGGCGATGGCGGAGATTGATTTCATCAAGGGCGTGCTGGCCGAGGCCGACTGCGAGCTGCTGCTGGACGTCAACAACATCTACGTCAACGCCATCAACCATCGATACGACCCCCGGCAGTTCCTCTCCGGACTGCCCGGGGAACGCATCGCCTATTTCCATATCGCCGGCCACTACGACGAGGCCGACGACCTGAAGGTCGACACCCACGGCGCGCCGGTGAAACCCGACGTGTTCGCGCTGCTCGACGACGCCTGCCGGCGCTTCGGCCCGCGGCCGACCCTGCTCGAGCGCGATTTCAACATCCCGCCCTACGCCGACCTGGTGGCCGAACTGGCCCAGGTGCGCGCGGTACTGGACCAGCATGCCGATTCCGCAAGCCGCCATGCCCGCGCCTGAGCGCCTGCGCGAACAGCAGGCGCGGCTGGCCGCGTTCGTGCGCGACCCGGACCACCAGGCCCCGCCTCCGGGCATCGAGGACCGGCGCCTGAAGGTCTACCGCGAGCTGTTCTACAACAGCCTGCAGGGCCTGCTGGCCGCCAACTTCCCGGTGATCCGCAGGCTGCTCGACGACACCCGCTGGCATGCCCTGGTGCGCGATTTTTATCGCGACCATCGCTGCAGCACGCCGCTGTTCCCGGAACTGCCGCGGGAGTTCATCCAGTACCTGCAGGAACGCGAGGACCCGGACGCCACCGACCCGCCCTGGCTGGTGGAACTGGCGCACTACGAATGGGTGGAGCTGGCGCTGGACCTGAGCGAAGCCAGCGACGAACACACCCCGCACGACCCCGACGGCGACCTGCTGGCCGGCGTACCCGTGCCCTCGCCCCTGGCCTGGCCGCTGGCCTATGCCTGGCCGGTGCATCGCCTGGCGCCCGACTACCAGCCCACCGAGCCACCGGATGCACCGACGCTGCTGCTGGTGCGCCGCGGCGCCGACCAGCGCGTGCATTTCCATTCGCTCAGCCCGCTCACCTTCCGCCTGCTGCAGCGCCTGTCAGAACAGCCCGACCTGGTCGGCCGCGCCCAGCTCGAGGCCCTGGCCGCCGAAGCATCCGCGCCTGACGTAGCCGCCTTCGTCGCCGACGGCCGCCGCATGTTCGACCAGCTTCGCCGCGACGGCGTGCTGCTGGGCACCCATCCCGATCCGGAGGCCCGCTGATGTCCCACGATCCCGGCAGCCGCTGGCTGGCCTTCACCGAACGCCTGGAAGGCACCGGCCGCTGGCTGGCGCCGCTGGGCCTGCGCTTGCTGCTGGCCTGGGAGTTCTGGGAAGCGGGTTTGCAGAAGTTGCGTGGCGACAACTGGTTCGCCGGCATCCAGGAAAAGTTCCCGATGCCGTTCAACCTGGCGCCCGCCGACTTCAGCTGGACCCTGGCCACCTGGGCCGAGCTGCTGGGCGCCGTTGCCCTGCTGCTCGGCCTGGGCACGCGATTCTTCGCCTTCGTGCTTCTGGTGCTGACCGCAGTGGCGGCGGTATCGGTGCACTGGCCCGCCGACTGGGGCAGCGTGTCGGAGCTCTGGCGCGGTTACGCGATCACCGACAAGGGCTTTGGCAACTTCAAGCTGCCGCTGCTGTTCATGGCGATGCTGCTGCCCTTGGTATTCCACGGCGCCGGGCGCCTGAGCCTCGACGCGCTGCTGGCGGCCGGAAGTGGCACGCTGCCGCGACGCCACCTGGCCGACCCGCGGGCCTGGGCGCTGGCGCTGGCGGTGTTGGCGGTTCCGGCCCTCCTGCTGGTGCCGCTGGCGGGCCTGGTGCTGGCCGTTGTGTCGGTACTGCTGCTGGCCGTCGGGTGGCTCTGGCCGGCCTGAGCACAGGACCGGCCCTGTTATCCTTCGCGGCATGGAAAACAGCCCTCCGCCGCGCATGCCCGAGCGATTCCGCGGCTACCTCCCCGTGGTCGTCGACGTCGAAACGGGCGGCTTCGACTGCGCCCGCCACGCCCTGCTGGAAATCGCCGCGATCCCGATCGAACTCGACGACGCCGGCTATTACGTGCCCGGGGAAGTCGCCACCAGCCACGTCGAACCCTACGAGGGCAGCGAGATCGACCCCAAGTCGCTGGAAATCACCGGCATCCGGCTCGACTGCGCGCTGCGCGGCGCCCTGCCCGAACGCGAAGCGCTGGACTTGGTATTCGCAAAGGTGCGGGCGGCGGTGAAGCGAAACGGCTGCCAGCGCGCGATCCTGGTCGGCCACAACGCCCACTTCGACCTCGGTTTCCTGAACGCTGCGGTGTCGCGGGTGGGACATAAACGCAACCCTTTCCACCCCTTCTCCACCTTCGATACGGTTACGCTGGCAGGCATGGCCTATGGCCAGACCGTGCTCAGCCGGGCGGTGCAGGCCGCCGGCCTTGAATGGGACGGCGACCAGGCGCATTCGGCGGTGTACGACACCGAACGAACGGCCCAGCTGTTCTGCGCGGTGCTCAATTCTTGGCGGCGGTTTTCCGTGAAGGAGTCAGGCTCATGATCCACGACAGCATCCTGGGCACCGTCGGCGACACGCCGATCGTGCGCATCAACCGGCTGGCGCCCGAGGGCGTGGCGATGTACGCCAAGCTGGAATACTTCAACCCGATGTCCTCGGTGAAGGACCGCCTGGCCACGGCGATCATCCTCGACGGCGAAGCCTCGGGTGCGCTGCAGCCGGGCCAGATGGTGGTCGAAGCCACTTCCGGCAACACCGGCATCGCCCTGGCGGCGGTGTGCGCGGCGCGGGG
This sequence comes from uncultured Arenimonas sp., assembly GCA_964643705.1. Lineage (GTDB taxonomy): Bacteria > Pseudomonadota > Gammaproteobacteria > Xanthomonadales > Xanthomonadaceae > Arenimonas. The sequence goes on from CAZXTV010000041.1 coordinate 5,954, forward strand.
TTATCCCTTCGTCGCCTTCATGTCGGAAACCTTTTCGATCGAGCGGCGCAAGCTCATGCGCGCCCTGGGCGCGAAGGTGATCCTGACGCCGGCCGCCGAACGCGGCAGCGGCATGGTCAGGCGCGCGAAGGAATTCGCGGAAAAGCACGGCGCCTTCCTGGCCCGGCAGTTCGAAAACCCGGCCAACCCGGCCTGGCATCGCGCCACCACCGGCCCGGAGATCCTGCAGGACTTCGCCGGCAAGCGGCTGGACTGGTTCGTCACCGGCTACGGCACCGGCGGCACGCTCACCGGCGCCGGCGAAATGCTGAAGCTGGCGCGCCCCGCGCTGAAGATCGCCGCCACCGAACCCGAAGGCGCGGCCCTGCTTTCAGGAAACGACTGGCAGCCGCACAAGATCCAGGGCTGGACGCCGGACTTCATCCCGGACGTGCTCAACCGCGACATCTTCGACCTGATCGTGCCCGTGAACGACGTGCTGGCGCGCGACACCGCGCGCGAGCTGGCCACGCGCGAAGGCATCTTCTGCGGCATTTCCGGCGGCGGCACCTTCGCCGCGGCGCTGGAAGTCGCCCGCACCCTGGACCCGGGCAGCGTGGTGCTGGCCATGATCCCCGACACCGGCGAACGCTACCTGAGCACCTTCCTGTTCGAAGGCATCAACGAAGGCAGCGACGACGACTGGCTGGCTTCTCTTGGGTAGTGGGGGGTCGGTGTTGGACGCGGATCAGGGCGGATGGGCGCGGATAACAGCGGATAGAGCAAAAGAAGGTTTTTGCCACGGATGACACGGATGGACACGGATAAGAGCGGACAAAAGCGAATCCATTGATTTGCTCTTGCTCTATCCGCTGTTATCCGCGTGCATCCGCCCTGATCCGCGTACTAAAACTAAACCCCACCATCCGACTTGCCACGGAAGCGGCCGGCGCGGGATTTCAGGCCGCGCCACAGGCCGTAAAGGCTGATGACGATCCAGGCCAGCTGCATGATGGTCGTGGAGATCACTTCCCGGAAATCGGGCCCCGGGCCGAAGATCGACACCAGGATGAACACCGCGCCGAACAGGTTGGCCAGCTGGTAACCCAGCGAGTCGCCCTTGAGTCGTCCGGCCTGGAGCAGGAAGAAGGCGCCCAGCACGAAGGCGACGCCGGCAAGGCCCAGGAAGTCGTACCACTGCAGGCTCATTTACCATCTCCGCGTTGGCGAACGACTTCGAACAGGGCCACGCCCGTGGCGACCGAGACATTCAGGCTTTCCATCTCACCCGGCATCGGGATGCGCACCAGGCCGTCGCAGGTTTCGCGGGTAAGCCGGCGCATGCCCTCGCTTTCGCCGCCCATCACCAGGCCGACGTTGCCGGTGAAGTCGGTGGCGTGGATGCTGGCCTTGGCTTCGCCGTCGAGGCCGTAGAGCCAGACACCCATTTCCTGCAGCGCCCGCATGGTGCGCGCGAGGTTGGTGACGCTGACCACCGGGATGCGGTCGGCGGCGCCGGCCGAAGTCTTGCGTACGGTGGCGTTCACCGGCGCGGCCTTGTCCTTGGGGATCACCACCGCGGTGACACCGGCGGCGGCGGCACTGCGCAGGCAGGCGCCCAGGTTGTGCGGGTCCTGCACGCCGTCGAGGATCAGCACGAGCGCCTTGCCGGCGGCCGCTTCGACCAGGCCGGGCAGTTCCTTCTCGTCCGTGGCCTTGGCCGCCTCGTAGCGCGCCACGGCGCCCTGGTGGCGCAGGCCGCCGGCGATGCCTTCGAGCGCCTGCTGGGTCACCCGGCGCACGGACACGTCGCGACGGCGCGCGGTTTCCTCGATCTCGGTGATGCGCGGGTTCTTGCTGCCGGCCTCGAGCAGCACTTCGCGCACGTGCTCGAGGTCGTGTTCCAGCGCCGAGGCCACGGCATTGATGCCGGCAACCCAGTTGTCCTTCTTGGTGCTCATGCTCGTGCTTTCCTCACCGGGCTCAGTGCGAGCCGGCCTTCTTCTTTTTCTTCGGCGCGCCTTCCGGCACCACCAGCCTGAAATCGATGCGCTTGTCCTCGACGCTGGCCTTGAGCACCAGCACCCGCACCGGGTCGCCCAGGCGGAAGCGCAGGCCGGTGCGTTCACCGGACAGGCTGCGGCGCAGCGGGTCGAAGTGGAAATAGTCGTGGGGCAGCTGCGTTACGTGCACCAGGCCGTTGACCTTGGAACCGGCCAGCTCGACGAACAGCCCGAAGTTGGTGACGCCGCTGACCACGCCGTCGAACTCGTCGCCGACGTGTTTTTCCATCCAGGCGCTGCGGTAGCGTTCGTCCACTTCGCGTTCGACTTCGTCGGCACGGCGCTCGCGTTCGGAGCAATGCACCGACAGCGAAGACATTTCCTTGGCCGAATAGCGGAAACCGTCCGGGCTGCCGTGTTCGAGAAGGTGCTTGATCGAACGGTGCAGCAGCAGGTCGGGGTAACGCCGGATCGGCGAGGTGAAGTGCGAATAGGCGTCCAGCGCCAGCCCGAAGTGGCCCAGGTTTTCGGTCTGGTACACCGCCATGGACTGCGAGCGCAGCAGCACGGTTTCCAGAAGGGCGGCATCGGGCCGCACGCGGATCTTGCGCAGCAGCTGGGTGAAGTCGCGCGGCTGCACCTTGCTCCAGGGCGGCAGGCTCAGGCCGAACTCGGACAGGTATTCAAGCAGGTCGCCGTACTTGGCTTCGGGCGGCCGCGGGTGCACCCGGAACGGCGCAGGCACTTGCTTGGCGGTGACGAAGCGGCCGGCTTCGACGTTCGCGGCGATCATGCATTCTTCGATCAGCTTGTGCGCGTCGTTGCGCTCGAGCATGCCGGCCTGCATGACTTCACCGTCGCTGTCGAGCACGAAGCGTACTTCCGTGGATTCAAACTCGATGGCGCCGCGGCGCGAACGCGCCTTGGCCAGCACCTTGTACAGCTGGTGCAGGCGCTGGAGCTGGGGCATCAGCGAACCGACCTGGGCAATGGCTTCCTTGCCGGCATCGGTGTCGCCCTCGCCCACGGCCTTCCACACCTGGGTGTAGGTCAGGCGCGCATGCGAACGCATGATCGCCTCGTTGAACTTCGAACGCACGACGTTGCCGTCGAAGTCCACCTGCATGTCGCAGGCGAAACACAGGCGTTCGACGTTGGGCATCAGCGAACAGATGCCGTTGGACAGCGTCTCGGGCAGCATCGGCACCACGAAGCCGGGGAAATACACCGACGTCGCGCGCTTCACGGCTTCTTCGTCGAGCGCCGTGCCCGGCCGCACGTAGTGGGAAACGTCGGCGATGGCGACGATCAGGCGGAAGCCTTCGGCATTGGGCTCGCACCAGACGGCGTCATCGAAATCCTTGGCGTCCTCGCCGTCGATGGTGACCAGAGGCAGCTTGCGCAGGTCGACGCGGCGGCGCGCTTCGGCGGCCGGCACTTCCAGCGGCACTTCGGCGGCTTCGGCGAGCGCTTCGCGCGGGAATTCGTGCGGCAGGTCGTGGCCGTGGATGGCGGCCTGGACCACCAGCGACGGGGTCAGGCGGTCGCCCAGCACCAGCAGGATGCGGCCGACCGGCGGCCGGCCCTTTTCCGGGGGCTGGGTGATTTCGACCACCACCAACTGGCCTTCGCGGGCACCGTTGTTGTCTTCCGGCGGGATGAGCACTTCGGTCAGCACGCGGCGGTCGTCGGGAACAACCATGCCGATGCGCGCGCGTTCGCTGTAGCGGCCGGTCAGGCGCGTGAGGCGGTGTTCGAGCACTTCGACGATGGCGCCTTCGCGGCGGCCGCGGCGATCGACGCCGCTGATGCTGGCCAGCACGCGGTCGCCGTGAAGCGCCTTGCGCAGTTCGCCGGGCGGCAGGAACAGGTCTTCGCCGCCGTCGTCGCACTTGAGGAAACCAAAACCGTCGGGGTTGGCGATGACCGTGCCGGCCACCAGGTCGAGTTTCTGGGCGACCGCATAACCGCCGCGGCGATTGCGCAGCAGCTGGCCGTCGCGCACCATCGCCGCCAGCCGGCGCGAGAGCGCGTCGAAGCGGTCCTCGGCCATCAGGTCCAGGGCCTCGCCCACTTCTTCGGCCGTCAGCGGGCCGGGGCTGTCCTGCAGCAGGTTGGCGATGGCCTCGCGGCTGGCGATCGGGTTTTCGTAGCGCGCGGCCTCGCGCGCGGCCATCGGGTCGTTCACGCCCGGCGGGCTGCCGCCGGCGGGCTTGGCCGGGCGGCCGGCATTGCCCCGGCGGGGCTTGCCGGCGGCGGACGGCGGACCGGACCGGCCGGGTTTGGCGGGACCGCCGGGTTTACCGCCCCGGGGCGGTTTTCCGGCCGTCGCGGCGGTTTCCGCGCGGGGTTTGCGGCTGCGCTTGGCGGCTTCGGGCTTGCTCTTGGCAGGCGCCTGTTCGCGCATGGAGTCGGGCATCCAGGGCGGGAGCGTCGCGCCCGGCGTCTTTTTGTTGCTCTTTGGGGCTTTTGTCATTCCGCCATGGTACACCGGGGGCCCTGACTGCCGGCGTCCCGGCGGCAGCGCAACGCCCCGGATACCGTTGACAAAGCCCCGACCTGGCCTTAAATTACGCGGCTCTTGTCGCCCTGCGCCAAGACACCTGCCCAGGTGGCGGAATTGGTAGACGCACTAGTTTCAGGTACTAGCGGG
>CAZXTV010000042.1:0-10514 GCA_964643705.1 uncultured Arenimonas sp.
CTCGCACGTCACGGCCGACTTGGCCGATCGGGCGGCGGTCGAGGAGGTGTTTGCGAAGTACATGCCGAATCGCGTGGTGCATCTGGCCGCACAGGCCGGCGTCCGCTACGCCGCCGAAAACCCCCACATCTACGTCTCCAGCAACGTCACCGGGTTCCTTCACATCCTGGAAGGCTGCCGGCATCACGGCGTCGAGCACCTGGTGTACGCCTCCACCAGTTCGGTCTACGGCGCCAACCGCAAGATGCCGTTCTCGGAACACGAGTCCACCGAACACCCGCTCACCCTGTACGCGGCCACCAAGAAGGCCAACGAACAGATGGCGCACAGCTATGCCCACCTGTACGGCATTCCGTGCACGGGGCTGCGCTTTTTCACGGTTTACGGGCCTTGGGGCCGGCCGGACATGGCGCTGTTCCTGTTCACCAAGGCCATCCTTGCCGGCGAGCCGATCAAGGTGTTCAACCACGGCCACCACAAGCGCAGCTTCACGTACGTGGACGACATCGTTCAGGGGGTGGTGGGGGCGCTGGACACCGTTCCGTCAGCCGACCCGTCCTGGGATGCGATGGCGCCGGATCCGGCGTTCAGCGGCGTGGCGCCACACCGCATCTACAACATCGGCAACGAACAGCCGGTGGAGTTGCTGCGTTACATCGAGGTGCTGGAACAATGCCTGGGCAAGAAGGCGGTGATGGAGATGTTGCCGTTGCAGGCGGGCGACGTGCCCGACACTGAGGCGGATGTGTCTGACCTGATCGAGCGGGTGGGGTATCGGCCGGTTGTGCCGGTTGAAGAAGGTGTTGCGAAGTTTGTGGAGTGGTATCGGGGGTATTACGGGGTTTGAGGGGGGCTGTAGTCCCTCCCATAAGGGCAAAAGATTCGCGCCTGAAGGCGCTCCTACATGGGGTGGGGGCTGAGAATTTTTCGGGCGTTGGGTGTCACAACGTCCCGTTATTCTTCCTAACTTCGTTAGGGGGACGCATGGACGGGGATTTGGGGGACCACGGGCAAGCCGTGGGGGAGGCGGCGCTGGAACTGGTGTCGCATTACCGGCTGCAAGACAAGCCGGCGCGCACGCTCGAAGCGCTGCGCATTTTCCTGCATCGGCAGGCTGACGATGTCTACACGGAACTGCGCGCGGGGCGCGCGGTGGTGGTGCGGCGTGGGCCGCGCCACGAGGTGGAAGCGCTGGCGCGTTCGATGCAGGCGCAGGGGTTCGTCCTGCGCCTGCAGGCGTAGGCTGGCAGGGCGCTCGCGCTAGTTGCCGGCCTGGGCGTCGATCTGCCGGGCCAGGTCGACCATGCCGTGGCGTACCGCCAGGTCGCGCAGGCTCAGCTTTTCGCCGTCCCAGTCCATCGCGGCGTTCACGTCGGCGCCGGCCTCGGCCAGCACCGGCAGCAGGTCGGCGGCGAAACGTTCGTCCAGCCGGTAGCTGTTGGTGTCGTCCAGCGCCAGCCAGTGCACGGCCTGGGTGCCGTTGGGGCCGGCGCTGTTGCCGCGGGCACCCGCGGCCAGCAGCGCCCGCACCAGGTCGCCGCGGCGTTCCTTCAGGGCCAGCACCAGCGGGCTGTAGCCCTTGGCGTCCACGGCGTTGGGGTCGGCGCCGGCCTGGGCCAGGCGGGCCACGGCGTCGGCGCGGGCCTGCATGGCGCTGGCGTTCTGGCGGCCGAAGACGCTGCGGTCTTCGCCGCGTGCGTCGCCCACGATCAGGTGCAGGGCATTGCGGCCTTCGCGGGTGCTGGCCTTGGCGTCGGCGCCGTTGGCCAGGGTGTCGGCCAGGGCATCGGGCCGGCAGCCGTCTTGGTAGCGCGCCACTTCCTCGGCCTTGAAGCGCTGCGCGCACAGCAGCAGGCGGGTGCGGCCTTCGCTGTCGGCCTGGTTGATGTCGCCGCCCTTGGCCAGCAGCACCGGCAGCACCTTGGGGTCGGCCACCACCACGGCGTGGGTCCAGCGGTACATGGGGAAGTCGAAGGCGCGGTCGGCGACCATGCCGTTCAACTTCGACGGCAGGGCGTCGGCCACGGCCACCTGGCCTTCGTCCAGGTAGAAGGCCACGGTGTCGGGGTTGGCGCGGTCGCCTGAAAGGGCACGGGCGTAAGCCTCGGCCAGGGCCGGCTTGATGAAGCCGTCGGGGCCGTGGTGCACGGCCTGGGTATCGTCGCCGCTCCTGGCCAGCCACAGGCCGGTTTTTTCGCCCTGGTCGTTGTAGGCGCCGCCTTCCACAAGCTTGCCCTGCGCGTTCCAGGTTTCATGCGTGCCCACGGGCTTGCCGGCCCGGAACTCGCCGCGGAAGGCCTGCTGGCCGCCGGGGTGCCAGGTTTCCTGCAGGCCGTCGCGTTCGCCGTCGGCGTAGCGCGAATGGCTTTGCGGCTGGCCGTCGGGCGTCCAGGTTTTTTGCTCGCCGTGGGTCTGGCCCTGGGCGTTGTAGGCCTTTTCCTCGACCAGGTGGCCGGTGTCGCAGTCCCAGGTTTTTTCCACGCGCGGGGCGCCGTCTTCGAGTTCGCGCCGCGCCTTGTCCTTGCCGTTGTCGCACCAGGTTTCCACCAGTTCCATCTCGCCCCGGTCCGACACCTTGCGCTCGACCAGGGTGCCTTCCTTGTTCCAGGCTTCGCTGGTGCCGTCCTGCACGGACTTCTTCTTGTCCTCGTCCCAGTAGGACGTGCCGCGGTAGGCGCGTTCGCCGTTGGCGTGGAACATCTCCAGGTCGCCGTGGCTGTGGCCATCGCGCATCTCCAGGCGCGCCCGCAGGGTGTCGCCTTCGCGGTAGACCAGGGTTCCAGTGAAGGGTTCGCCTTCCACCTGGAAGCTTTCGTTGCCGCTGAACATCAGGCGGTTGAAGTCGGCTTCGCTGATCTCGTGTTCGCGGCCGCAGCCGGCCAGCAGCAGGGCCAGGCCCAGCAAGGGCAGGCGGCGCATCGTGGTCTTCATTCGTTTCCCCTGGTTTTTGGTTGGATCGCGCGGTGTCACGGTGCGGTGGCCACGCTGGGCTCGTTCAAGGCCTCGCCGAAACGCTCCACCCGTTTCGGCCCCTCGTGGCGGTGCAGCGCCATGCGCCCGGCCAGCCAGCCCGGGCGACGGCCGCGGAAATCGAGCTGCGAAAACGCGTCGGTGTCGCAGGACGTGATGGCGTGGCGGCGGCGGATCTGGCCGCCGGAAAGGATCTCGTCCGACAGGCTGGCCTTGATGCCGGTGCGGCGCGGGCAGTGGCTGTGGATGGATTCGCGCTGGGTGGTGTGGCCCGACTGGCAGATGGGCGCCACGGCGCAGAACACGGCCGCATCGTTGGTGGTCAGGCGCACGCTGTAGCCGCCGTCGGGGCTGCGGCAGATTTCGCCGCAGCCTTCGCGCCGGCTGGTGTGCGAAAAGTCCACCAGGTGCGCGCGCACGCGCAGCAGGAAGTCGATCTTTTCTTCGCCCGGTTCGCTGCTGATGTCGGCCAGGTGGCGCATCGGCACGCGCTGGTTGCCCACGCGCACGTGCGAAGGCACGTCGATGCCGCGCACGTCGCCGTCGCGCCACTCGAAGTCCCAGGGCGGCGGGGCTTCGATGTCGGCCGGTGCCTCGGCGGTGTCGGTGGTGCCGGTAAGCGGGTAGTGGCGGCCGGCCAGGAAGGCCAGCACCACCAGCGCGGTGACGCCCAGCACCCAGGCCAGGGGTTTCTTGCCTGCATTCATCGGTCGGTGTCCTTGTCGGGGCGGTCCTGTGGCATGTCGGCGTCCATGGCCTGGCTGAAGCCGCTGAACATTTCCGCCAAACCCTGGGCCATCGCCTGGGCTTTTTCTTCGGGGCTGCCGTCGCCGGCCATGGCCAGGCGCGTGCAGGCGCTGCCCAGGCCGTTGCCGCAGGCCAGCTGCCACCAGTATCGGGCGCTGCGTTCCTGGGCGTCGTGGGCCTTGGCGGCCCAGAGCCGGTTGCCGGTTTCTTCCTGGGCCAGGGCGTGGCCGGCGTCGGCGGGGCGCTGCAGCAGGCCCAGCAGGGGCGCCGGGTCGCGGCCGTCTTCGGGCACGCGGAAGACGGCGGCCAGCGCGGCCAGGTCGTCGCCTTCGGCGGCGCGGCGTGCCAGCTGGCGGTCGGTGGTGGCGCCGTCGTGGGCGAGCTTCCAGATGGCTTCGGCCTCGCGCTGCCAGTACAGCGCCGCGGCCTTGCGTTCGGGGCGCAGCGTGATACCGAACGGGCTTTGCGCCGCCTGGCCCGCCGATGCGGCTGCGGCTGCCGGGCCGATGTCGGGCACCGCGCTCACCTTGTAGTTGGTCCAGGGCTCCTGGCGGCCGCGGGTCTGGTTGCGCACGATGCCGTAGGTGGCCTGGAAGGCCTGGTCCCAGCGCTGGGTTTCCGGCGCCAGCAGGTGGTTGGCCAGGTAATAGGTGAAGGGCGAATGGTCCTGGTCGACGCCGAAGCTGCGCAGGCTGTCCATGGCCACCTGGCCGGGCGCGGTGGCGAAGGCCAGGATGCTGCCTTCGGGCGCGGGCTGCGCGGCCAGCGTGGGCGTGTCGGTGGCGCCACGCGCCGGCAACACCCGGCAGGCATCAATGATCCCCACCAGGGTGCCGCCTTCGGCTTCCAGGTCCACCAGCAGGCGGTGCAGGGGCAGGCCGCGGCTGCGCAGCTGGTTGCGGTCCAGCGTGGCGATCGACGCCGGCAGGTCGACCGGCAGCAGGTAGTTTTCGCTGTCGAACTCGAAGCCGTGGCCGGCGAAATACAGCACCCGCACCTTGGCGCCTTCGGACGTGGCGGCGAAGGCTTCGATGTCTTCCACCATGCCGGCGTAGTCGCGGTCCAGGCTAAGCCGCACCTGGTAGCCGCGGGCGCGCAGCGCCTGGCCCATCAGCGCGGCGTCGCGGGCCGGGGCGCTTAGCGCGTCGCCGTGGGGGTAGGCGCCGTTGCCGAAGACCAGGGCGTGGTGGTCGGGGCTGCTGCCGGAAAGCTGGGTGGTTTGCGGCGGGGGCGCGGTGGCTTCCGCGGCATGCGCCGCGGCTGCCCGTGACTCATCGGCGCCCGACGGTGCCGGCGCCGGTGCAGGCGCCTGACCGCAGCCCGCCAGCAGGCCAAGCAGCAGCAGGCCGGGCATCGACCTGCCTGCGCCGCCGCACCGCCAGGCACGAAGCCTTGCTTTCATTCCGATGTCCCCGGGACCGTCCCTGCGCCCAGTGTCGGCGCAAACGGGGGATCCGGGGGCGGTTTGAGAATTTTTCGCAGTGCCCGGCTGGCTCCACGACTCGCGGTTGCCGGCGTTTCACATCAGTATCCGGGGTTGGGGACAGCGCGCCATGGACGGGACTCCCCAAGGCCAGGGAAGCACCCGATGCAGGAAAAACGAATCACCCACCTGGTCTGCAAGGACCTCAATGCCGGCTACCGTCCGGGCGAATTCATTTCCCGCAACATCAACTTCGAAGTCCACGAAGGCGAGGTGATGGCGATCATGGGCCCGTCGGGCTCGGGCAAGTCGACCATCCTCAATGCGCTGCTGGGCAAGCTAAAGCACGTCAGCGGGCAGATCCTGCTCAACCAGGACGACATCACCCGCGAAGGCCTGGGCTGCGTGCGCGACCAGGTGGGCCTGGTGCCGCAGGACGACGTGCTGGTGAACGAACTCACCGTGCGCGAAAACCTGCGCGCCTTCCACACCATCGCCGTCGATTCGGGGCTGTCGGGCAGCCAGCTGGAAAAACGCATCGACCAGTGCCTGGCCGACCTGGACCTGGAAAAGGTGGCCAACAGCCGCGTCGGCAGCGCCGACGGCTCGAAGTTCAACCTCTCCGGCGGCCAGCGCAAGCGCGCGAACATCGCGATGGAGCTGGTGAACCAGCCCAAGATTCTGATCATCGACGAGCCCACCAGCGGGCTTTCGTCCAGCGATTCGCTGGGCCTTATCCAGCGGCTGCGCAAGCTGGCCAAGGACCCCGAGCGCCGGATGATGGTGATCATGATCATCCACCAGCCCAGCTCGGACATCTTCAAGCTGATCGACCGGCTGCTGCTGCTCGACCGCAAGGGCCACGGCGTCGCCAGCGGGCCGCGCGACGAGGTGGTGCGCATGGCCGGCGGCCTGCTGGGCCGCGACATCCGCACGGCCTGCCAGACCTGCGAAAGCGAATTCCCCGATCGCCTGATGGACGCCGTCGAAGCCGCGGACGGCGGCTGGCCGCGGCAGTCCGACGCCTTCGCCCGGCAGTTCCGCCCCAAGGGCGACGTGCGCGCCTACAGCCGCAGCCCGGTGGTGCGCAATCCCTGGCACTGGGCGGTGGACCTGGCCGCGCTGGTGCGGCGCAAGCTTACCGTGCAGCTGCGCGACCGCATGAGCCTGCTTATAACCTTCGTCGCGCCGGTGCTGCTGGGCCTGCTGATCGGCGTGGTGTTCAAGTCGGCGCCCGAAGGCGTGGACTACGCCTTCGAAACCAATGCGCTGTTCCCGCAGATGCTGTTCCTGCTGCTTATCTGCGGGCTGTTCCTGGGCCTGGTAAGCAGCGTGTTCGAAGTGATCAAGGACCGGCCGATGCTGCGCCGCGAACACCTGCGCGGGCTGTCCACCGGCACCTATTACCTGTCGGAGATCACCAGCCTGGCGCTGACGGCGTCGGTGCAGGCGCTGCTGATGTGCTTCGCCGGCCTGCTGGCTTCGGGCGCGGTGTTCCTGTTCGGCGCGGTGTTCCTGGGCGTGTATCTGGCGATCGCGCTGGGCATCGTCGCCGGCCTGCTGGTGTCGATCGTGTTCACGTCGCCCATCGCCGCTTACAACATGATCCCGGCGCTGCTGGTGCCGCAGATTATCCTGGGCGGCGCGCTGTTGCCCTACCAGGACATGGGCGACGAGATCCACCTGTGGGACCGGCAGGCGGGGCTGGAACAGCCCTTCGTGGCCAAGGCGGCGCCGGCCAGCTGGCTGTACGAATACACGCTGCGTTCGGCGCACGCGGCCACCGAAGACGCCGAGCGCCCGCACAACGAAGCGATCCGCGCGCTGCAGGACCTGCCCGGGCGCGCCTTCCTGTCGCTGCAGCCGCTGCGCCTGCCCGACGGCCTGGGCCGGTCGCTGCTGGGGATCGACGAGGACGAGCCCGCGCCGGCGCAGGCGGCGAACCTGCTGGGCATTGGCGTTTTCCTGTTTCTGGGCGTCGGATCGGGCCTGCTGTGGATCCGGCGCGAGTTCGCGCTGACGACGCCGTCGGCGGTGTTCTGGGCCGGGCAGGTCGTCGTGCTGGCGGTCGGCATTGGCGCTTATTACGCCATGACGAAGCCGGCGGATGTGGATGCCGATGACGCGGTGGCCTCGTCGCCCTTGCCCTTGCCGCGGGGTTCGACGGTGGCGTCGGACCGCAGCTTCAGCTTCGTCGGCGCCCAGCGCTACTGCGAACAGCAGGGCCTGCGCATGGCGTCGGCGGACGAATTGCTGGATGCCTTCAACCGCATGGACCCGATCCTGCCGCCGGTGCTGTTCTGGACCGCCGGCGACGACGCCCAGGGCCGCATCGAGGCCGTCGATTTTTCGCGGCTGGACCTGAGCATTCGCGGCCCGCTGACGCGCCAATCACTTTCCGCGCAACCCAGGGTGCTCTTCAAGGCGCGCAAGAACGCCTTCTGGGCGCACGTGGTCTGCGTGGGCCAATAATTCCGACAACGCCAGGAGATAGTGCATGAGCAACATCAACACCCGCCGCAACGATGCGACGACGGCGCTGAACTTCGGCAAGCTCCTTGCCGTGTTCGGTTGGGTCCTGATCGCCCTCGGTGGCCTGATCAGCCTGACGTTGATCGGCGCGGTGATCGGCATCCCGATGATCCTGATCGGCTGCCTGCTCACCTTCGTCTTCGGAAAGATGCTGAGCGATCGCGGCAACGCCATCCTCAAGGACCTGGCCGAGGAACAAAGCCGCGCCGCGCAGGGCCCCGCCGGAAATTGATGTGGGAGGGACTTCAGTCCCGATAGGCCATTGCCGGCGAAACATCGGGACTGAAGTCCCTCCCACACCGCTCAGGCGGGCAGCGTCAGCGTAAACGCGGCGCCTTCATCGGGCCGGCCCTGCGCGCACAGGCTGCCACCCAGGCCCCGCGCCAGCCGCTGGCTGGTGGCCAGGCCCAGGCCGGCGCCGGGGTATTTTTGCTTGTCGTGCAGGCGCATGAAGGGTTCGAACAGGCGGCAGGCGTGTTCGGGGGCGAAGCCGGTGCCGTTGTCGCGAACGCGCAGCCACCAGGTCGGGGCGTCGGCGGGGTCGCGCCAGCCGCCTTCGATGTGCAGTTCGGGTGCCACGCCGTCGCGGCGGTACTTCAGGGCGTTGGCCAGCAGGTTCTGCAGCACCAGACCGACGGCGGTGCCATCGACCTCGACCTCGGGCAGCGTGCCAAGGGTTACCTGCGCGCCGGCGGCGGTGATGTGGCGGTCGTGGTCGTCCACCACCTGCCGCACCAGTTCGGCCAGCGGCAGGCGCGGGCCGTGCTCGCGGGCTTTGCTGGTGCTCGCCAGCTGCTGCAGGCCGTCGATCATGGCCTGCATGCGTTCGGCGGCGGCCAGCATGCGCGTGACGTAGTCGCGGTCGCTGGGGTGCAGCTGGCTGCGCTGGCTGTGAAGCAGGCGGTCGCCGAAGGCGCGCACCTTGCGGGTGGGTTCGGACAGGTCGTGTGCGGCGCTGGCGGCGAAGCGGTCGAGGTCGGCGTTGGCGCACTCGAGGTGGGCGCGGGTGTGTTCGGCTTCGCGGCGGGCGCGCTGCAGTTCGCGTTCGTGGTCGGTGCGGCGCGGCGCCGGCAGGATGGCGCAATGCACGACGGCATCGGCGCCCGTGCCTTCGCGGCGTGCGGAAATCAGCACCGGCAGTTCGCTGCCGTCGGCGTGCTGCAGGTCCAGGGCTATTTCGTCGGCCTGGCCGTGGCCCATCAGCAGGGGCAGCACGTAGGTGCGCAGGAACATCACGCTGCCCGGGGTCAGCAGCGTGTCCAGCCGGCTGCCCGCCAGCTGCCGGCGCGTGCGGCCCAGCAGCGCCAGCAGCCGGGCGTTGCTGCCGCAGACGCGGCCGGACGCATCGAAGCAGAGCAGGGCGCAAGGCAGGGTGTCGAAGGGATTGTCGGTGGAAAGGTCGAGGGCGAGGTTCATGTGGTCAGGACTTCGCGCTGGGTGGGGATCACGTGCCGGGGATGGCTGGAACCCGGCCCGAAAGCGGGACTGCGACGGCCGTCACCAAAAACGCCTACGCGCCGTCGGGCCAGGTGGGCATGGCCGGGATGCTACGTGCAGGCGGGGTGAAGGCCGAGGAACTGGATCACAAAATGGCGCTGAGCCGATCTTGTGGGAGGGACTTGAGTCCCGATGCTTTTCCAGCCAGGGCGTATCGGGACTGAAGTCCCTCCCACAAGGGCAGGAACAATCCGTCAGAGGTCTTGTTCGTAGCGGATGTACGGGACGCGGGTCGACTCTTCGTCGTCGTCCGTGGCGGTGCTGAAGGGATTCTGGCCGCGGCTGGCGACGCTGGCGGCACCGACGCTGAGGCGGGCCTGCCACGGGGCACGCCAGGTGACGCCGATGCCGACGTCGCTGTAGGTGGCCGGGCTGCCCGGGAGTTCGATGATGCGGCCGACGATTTCGCCGCCGAAGTCGCCGAAGCCGGCTTCCAGGCGCAGCGTGCCGGTGTTCCACTCGGGGCGCACGCCACCCGGCAGTTGGTTCGCGCCAACGATGCGGGCGCGGGCCAGGGTGCCGCCGATGCTGATCCAGCCGGTCTGGCCGACCTGCATTTCGCCCAGCAGGCCGATGTCGGTTTCTTCGATGTTGGCGCCGGCGAGGCTGAGGATGAGGTCGCTCTGCGCGCCGCCGAAACGTGCGCCCGGCAGCAGTAGCGGTGCTTCGGTGTCGAACTGGTTCAGGCCGACGCTGGCGGTGAGGCGGCTGCGGTCGCCTTCGAGCATGGCGTTGGCGCGCAGGCCCGGACGCGACAGCGCCAGCGGCAGGGCGGTGCCGCTGTTGGCCAGGTTGGCGGCCAGGCAGTGCTGCGCCAGCTGGCCGACGCTGCGCGCGACGGCGCTGTTGTCGCACAGCAGGCCCAGGGTGGGGTTGGCTTCAAGCTGCAGGCTGGCGCCGACGCGACGACCGTTGTCCATCGCCAGCACCACGCCGGCGCCGGTGGCGGGCGCGGCGCTGCGGCCAAGCAGGCGGTCAAGCGAGGAATCCTTGCCGGTGCCACGGTCGATCAGCAGGAAACCTTCGAGTTCGCCGCTGCGGTTGTTGAGGATGGGCAGGGCGGTGGTGTTGGACGCGTCGTCTGCACTGGCCTGCTGCTGCGGCAGATACAGCGGCGGCGGCGTCTGCGCAAACGCGGAAGCCGCCGCGAGGGCAAGCATGATTCCGGCGATGGGGCGCAGCAGCGGCGACATGGGGGCGTCCTTCTTGGCTCTGGCTTGGAGCCGTTCCCGGGGGGAAAGTTCCCGGAACCTTGGGCCGGAATTTACCACTTTTTAACAGAACGGCAAAGGGGGCTGGCCGACCAGACCCCCATTGTAGGAGCGCCTTCAGGCGCGAATCCCTT
>CAZXTV010000043.1:0-10338 GCA_964643705.1 uncultured Arenimonas sp.
CTGCATGCCGTCCAGCGCCAGTGCATCGAGCAGGTCGGTGCGGGTGACGATGCCGGGCCCGTCTTCATCTGCGGCCGGGTCGACCAGAAGGCAATCGACCCGGTGTTCGCGCAGCGCGCTGGCTGCGGCGGCGATGCCGGTTTCCGGCGCCACCGTGTGCACCGGCGCCAGCTGCGCATCGGCGATTCGGGCCAGCATCAGCCTGCCCAGCTCGCTGGGCTGCTGCTGGTCGGCCAGCAGTTTTCGTTTCACCGACAGCGCTTCGTGGAAGTAGGCGGCGAAGCGCGGGTTGTCCGCCAGCAGCGCCTGGAAGGTGTCGGCCGGAACCAGGAAGCAGACCGTGTCCACCACCGCCTCGTAGCGGTGCCGCGCGCGCCCGGCGATGACGGCGAACGCACCGAACAGGTCGCCCGGGCCGTAGTCGGCGAAACGCGCGCTGTCGGCGCCGCGGCCGTCGAAAGCCTGCACTTCGCCCTTGAGGATCACCTGCACGTGCGCGGACGGCTCGCCGGCTTCGATGATGCGGCTGCCGGCGGCGTGGTAGGCCAGGTCGACCGCGGCCGACAGCCGCTGCTTCTGGCCGGCGTCGAGCAGGTCGAAGGGCGGGGAATCGAGGTCCAGTCCTGGCACGGGCGTGGCCATGGCCGCCAGCCTGACACGGCGCGGTCGCGGCGTCAGCGCCAGCAGGCCTACGACTTTGGTCGAAGCCGGGGCCGCGCGTGCGGCGCTACACTCGGCCGGTCCGCAGGTTCCCGGGGGAGGGGCCGTGATTGCAGGCTGGATCCTGCTGCTGGTGTCGGTGGCCTACGTCGGGCTGCTGTTTGGCGTGGCGTGGCTGGGCGACCGCAAGCCGCTGTACCCGCGCCGAAACTGGCTGCGGCCGATCATCTATTCGCTGGCATTGGCGGTGTACTGCTCGTCGTGGACCTTCTATGGCGCGGTCGGCACCGCGGCCACCACCGGCCTGGGCTTCCTGCCCATCTACCTGGGCCCGATCCTGCTGTTCCTGTTCGGCTGGCGCATCCTCGAGCGCCTGGTGCTGGTGGCGCGCGAACAAAGCACGGTGTCGATCGCCGATTTCCTGGCCGCGCGTTATGGCCGCGCCCAGAACATCGCCGCCACGGTGACGCTGATCGCGGTGATCGCCGCGATCCCCTACATCGCCCTGCAGTTCAAGGCGGTGGCGATGAGCATCGACGTCCTGTCGGGGGCGACATCGGATTCCACGGGTGGCGTGCTGACCGACCCGGCGCTGTATTCGGCCCTGCTGCTGGCGCTGTTCGCCATTCTTTTCGGCACCCGCGAGATCGATGCCACCGAACACCACCACGGCATGATCCTGGCCGTGGCGCTGGAATCGCTGGTGAAACTGGTGGCGTTCGCCGCCGTCGGCGTGTTCGCGCTCGGGCACCTGCCTGGCAGCGAGGACCTGCTGTCGCGCTTCCAGTCGGCGACGCGCGATTTCATCGCGCCGGGCATCCCGCAGGGTTTCGTGGCGCAGACGCTGCTGGCTTTCGTTGCCATCGTTTGCCTGCCGCGGCAGTTCCACGTTGCGGTGGTGGAATGCGGCGAAGTCGCCGACGTGCGCCGGGCGCGCTGGCTGTTCACCGCTTACCTGGTGGTGATCTGCCTGTTCGTGCTGCCGATCACGTCGGCCGGGCAGGCGCTGTTCGCGGGCGCGGGCGTGGCGCCGGACACCTACGTGCTGGCGCTGCCGATGGCGTTCGACAATACGCCGCTTGCGCTGGCGGCCTACGTCGGCGGGTTTTCGGCCGCCACCGGCATGGTGATCGTGGCCTCGGTGGCGCTGGCGACGATGGTCAGCAACGACCTGGTGATGCCCCTGCTGTGGCGCGGCAGCCTCACCGACCCCAGCCAGCGCCAGCACCTGGGCCGGCGCGTGCTGTGGGTGCGACGCATCGCCATCGTGGCGATCGCGCTGCTGGCCTACGCCTACTACCGTCGTGCCGGGGCATCGGGTTCGCTGGCGGCGTTCGGCCTGCTGGCCTTTGCCGCGGTGGGCCAGTTCGCGCCGGCGCTTATTGGCGGCCTGTACTGGCGCGGCGCCAGCCGGCGCGGCGTGATGGCGGGCCTGGTCGCCGGTTTCCTGCTGTGGGGCTACACCCTGCTGCTGCCGACCCTGAGCCGCGCCGGCCTGTTCGACACCGCCTGGCTGCAGCTGGGACCGCTGGGCATCGCCTGGCTGCAGCCCGAAAGCCTGTTCGGCCTGCGCGGCTGGGACCCGATCACGCACGGCACCTTCTGGTCGCTGCTGGTGAACGTGCTGGCGCTGCTGCTGGTGTCGGCGCGTTACCGGCCCACCCTGGAAGAACGCATCCGCGCCACGCCCTTCCTGGATCCGTATGCCGCGCGGCCGCTGGCCTCGCCCGGCAGCTGGTCGGCCACGCTCAGCGCCGGCGACCTGCTGGCGCTGGCGACGCGCATCGTCGGCGAACGCGCGGCACGCCGGGCCTTCGCCGAACACGCCGCGGCCCAGGGCCGTGAAATCAGCGCTTCGGCGCCCGCCGACCGGCCGCTGATCCAGTTCACCGAACGCCTGCTGGCCGGCGCCATCGGCGCCGCCTCGGCCCGCCTGACCCTGACCACCGCGTTGCGCGGATCGGGCATGGAACTGGGCGAGGTGATGAGCCTGCTCGACGAAGCCAGCCACGAGCTGCGCTTCAACCGCGAAATCCTCTCGGCGACGCTTGAAAACCTCTCCCAGGCGGTGAGCGTGGTCGACCGCGACCTGCGCCTGGTGGCCTGGAACGGTCGCTACCAGCAGCTGTTCGGTTACCCCGACGGCATGTTGTACGTGGGCCGCCCGGTGGTGGACCTGATCCGCTACAACGCCGAACGCGGCGAAATGGGCCCGGGCGACATCGAGGCGCAGGTGGAAAAGCGCATCGGCCACCTGCGCGAAGGCACGCCGTATGCCTTCGAACGCGTGCGTGCCAACGGCCAGGTGATCGAGATGCGCGGCCAGCCCCTGCCCGGCGGCGGCTACGTGACCACCTACAGCGACGTCACCGACTACAAGCGCGCCGAACAGGCCCTGCGCGAATCCAATGAAACCCTGGAACAGCGCGTCGAACAGCGCACCCGCGAAGCCGAGGCCGCCAACCTGTCCAAGACCCGCTTCCTGGCCGCGATCAGCCACGACGTGCTGCAGCCGATCAACGCCGCGCGCCTGTTCACGTCGGCCCTGCGCGATACCGACGAAGCCGGCGAGCAGCGCCGGCTGGCCGAGCGCGTCGACGTGTCCCTGCGCGATGCCGAGGAATTGCTGGACGGATTGCTGGATATTTCCCGCCTGGACGCCGGTTCGCTGAAGCCCGAACTTTCGGTGTTCCGCCTGGACGAACTGATTGCGAGCATCGCCGCCCAGTACGCGCCGCTGGCGGCCTCGCGCGGCCTGGGTTTCCGCGTGCATGCCGGTCCGCTGTCGGTGCGCAGCGACCGCCGCTTGCTGCGCCGGGCGCTGCAGAACTTCGTCGCCAACGCCCTGCGCTACACCAAGGACGGCCGGGTGATCATCGGCACGCGCCGGCGCAAGGGCGCGGTCGAGATCGAGGTCTGGGACAGCGGCCCGGGCATCCCGCCGCACCACCTGGCGCAGATCTTCGAAGAGTTCCGCCGCTTCGACCAGCCTTCGCCCTGGGGCGAACGTGGCCTGGGCCTGGGCCTGAGCATCTGCCAGCGCGTGTCGCGCATGCTCGACCACCCGATTTCCGTGCGCTCCTGGCCCGGCCGCGGCAGCGTCTTCGGCATCCGCGTGCCGCTGGCCGAAACCACCGCCCCCGCCAAACCGCCGCGCACCGCTGCGCCTGCCGGCGACATCAGCGGCCTGAAAGTGCTGTGCCTGGACAACGACCGCGAGATCCTCGACGGCATGGAGGCCCTGCTGGGCCGCTGGGGCGTGGACGTGCGCGTGGCCGAAACCGTGGCCGTTGCGCTTACCCTTGCCCGCGATTCACGACCCGACGTCCTGGTGGCCGACTACCACCTGCACGACGAACTCGACGGCCTGGGTGCGCTGGTCGCGCTGCGCGACGTCTGCGGCCCGCACACCCCCGCCGTGCTGGTGACCGCCGACGGCAGCGACACCGTCAAACGGGCAGCGCGCGACCTCGGCATCCCGGTACTGACCAAACCGGTCAAACCGGCCAGCCTGCGGGCATTCCTGGCCGCGCAGCAGCGGCGTGTCGGGGTGTCGGGTTAGTCGCCCGCCGCAAGCGCCTGGCCAGAAAGTGACGCGGGGCCCGGGGCAGGCTTGCAGCCGGGGCGCAGCGCGACCTTGTCCGCCAGGAAGTACTCGATGGCGGTGAAATGTTGCGTCACCGAGGTGTGGCCGCCTTCCACCACGACCAGTTCATGACCATGGGGAAAGTTGGCGCGATCGAGTCGTTCCATCAGGCGCCGCGACATGTGCACCGACGGCCACATCTCGTCGCCGGTCGCGGCGACCAGCAGGATGGGGCCACCGATGCGCTCCGCCGGGATCGCCGCGGCGCCGGCCTGGCCGCCGGCGAGCGTGCTTTCCATCACCGCGTGGATGTCGCCGCGTATCAGGTCCAGCGTCGCCGGCCAGGGAATGGGTGCGAACGGCAGCTGTTGACCGTGGTGCGACCAGGACGAGGTGGTCATGGCCCGGGTGTGCCCGGGGAACACGGTGTCGCCGGGAGCCAGGGCGACCACGGCGTCGATGTCCGGATAGCGCGAGGCAAGCACCAGTGCCAGTTCGGCATCCTTGGAGCCCCCCAGCACGATGACGCATTGCGCATTCACTGCCGGGTTCGCCTGCGCCTGGCCGATGGCGTCGTAAACGCCTTCCAGGGCGATGCGGTCGAGGTGTTCCGGCGTGTTTGGCAGGCCGAAGTAGCCCAGGGCCAGGAAGGCGTAACCCTGCTGTTCGAACCGTTCGCGCTGCGACTGCCAGTGCTTGCGGGTCCAGCTGTTGCCGCCTTCCGCACCGCCAAGCCCGACGATCAGTGGCCGGGGAGGGCCTGGCGGCGCATGCAGGATCGCGTCAACCTGGCCATGGCGCTCGGGCAAGGTTTCGGTATCGAAGCTGTAGACGCCCCAGGCAATCCATGCGGCCCCGGCGAACACCAGAACGACGGCCGCGCCGATGAGCCAGACGGTGATCTTGAGGAAAAGCGGCAGGAAGGGTCGTGACATGGGGGGCGTGGCCTTTGAGTGGGGGAGTGGCGGGCGAAGCGGCGGACGCCGTCAGCCGTTTTCGTCGCCGGTCCAGTAGAAGACGTCGTCCACGCTCAGGTCGAAGCTGCGCGCCAGCCGCATGGCCAGTTCCAGCGAGGGCGCGTAGCGGCCGCCTTCGATGGCGATGATGGTTTGCCGGGCAACGCCGACACGTTTGGCCACGACCTCCTGCGAGAGCTCGCCGTGTTCGAAGCGCAGGCGCCGCAGGTGGTTGCCGATGGGCGGGGACTTCACTCCAGCGCTCCGGCGGCCGCCTCGCGGGCATAGGCCCGCAGGCGCGCGAAGCCGTCGACGATGGCGCTGGCGATGATGGCCAGGATCAATGCGTGGGCGATCGTGGGGCGTGACAGTTCACTCACCCAGCCCTCGTGCACGAAGCCCAGGGCCAGGATCTGGACGCCAAGCACCAGCAGCAATCCGTAGTAGGCGGCCCGCATGCCCAGGGCGGCGATGGCGTCGTCGCGCTCATCCGAGCGGGGATTCGGGTCACGGACGATCCAGTACGCCAGCACGGCCCCGCCCACCAGGGTCCAGCTGTCCACGCCCATCGCCTCCACCACCGGCGTGTGCATCACCATCGTGGGCCCGATCCGGTACAGCGTTACCAGCAGGTGCGCGGCGACCACGGCATTGGCGGCCATCGACACCCACAGCATGCGCTCGGGCGACCCGGGTGCCGCATCGGCCAGCAGCCCCCAGCGACGGCGCACGGCAAAGGCGGCGGCAAGCATCATCCCGGCACCCACCAGCCCCGGCCGCAGGGGCCAGGCGCCGGCACCGCTGGCCAGCAGGGCCCCAAGCAGCAGCGCCCCACCGAGGACCACCAGAACTGAGCGCATGTCTTGTCTACCTGACTATATGTAACCTATAGCGTACATATGGCCGGGCGCGCTGGCAAGCTTTCCTAGATCGAGGCCTCGATGATCTTTTCCATCGCCTCTTCCACCTGCCGGGCCGCCGGTGCGATGCGGGGATCGTCGGACACGAGCTTGAGCACCGCCGTCGGCGGGATCATGCCGACGATGGTCTTGCCTGCGTCCTGGTAGATCGAGATCCGGCACGGCAGGGCCATGTTCAACGCCATGTCCACCGACAGCACTTCGCTGGCCTGGCCGGGGTTGCAGATCTCCATCACCCGGCATTCGTTCGCCAGCGCAAAACCCTTGCCCTCGAGGGTTTTCTTGAAGTCGTAGTGGTGCAGTACCCCGAAGCCGTGTTCCTTCGAGGCCTTCTCGATGTCGGCGAAGACCTGGTCCACCGACTTGTTGGTTTCCTTGCGATACAACATGGGCTTTTCCTTAGTCAGCATCGGGCGCAATCGCCAAATGGCAGTATGCGCGTTGCGTTGCCCGGGCTTTGAGCCGGACGATGCGGGGGTTCAGGATTCGGGGTCGCGCCAGGTGGCGATGGGCAGGTTCCAGCCCCGGCGGATGGCGAGGTAACGCAGCACGAAACAGGCCAGCGCGGCCACCAGCGCGGTCGGTGCCGGGGGCAGCTGCAAGGCGGAGCCGACGGCCAGCAGCGTCGCGCCCAGCAATGCGGCAACGGCATAGAGTTCGCGCTGCAGCACGGCCGGGATTTCAGTAACCAGCACGTCGCGCAGCATGCCGCCGCCAATGCCCGACAGCATGCCCAGCAGCACCGCGCCCACCGGCCCGATGCCGAAGGCCAGGGCCTTGCTGGTGCCGCTGACCGCGAACAGCGCCAGGCCGACGGCGTCGAACATCTGCACCGGGTTGCGGACGCGTTCGACCTGTTCGTAGCCGAAGAAGGTGACCAGGCCCGCGGCCATCGCGGTGGCCAGGTAACGCCAGTCGCCGAAGGCGGCCGGTGGCTGGGCACCGATGATCAGGTCGCGGGCGATGCCGCCGGCGGTGGCCGCGGCGAAGGCCAGGGTCAGCACGCCGAACAGGTCCAGGCGCTTGCGCACCCCCAGCGTGGCGCCGCTGATGGCGAAGGCAAAGGTGCCGACCAGGTCCAGCGTGGACAGCAGCAGCGGGGTCATGGACGGGATCCGTCAGAGCGTGCGCGTGACCTTCGCGCCTAACCCGGTCAGCACGCTGGCGGCACGATCGGCCTGCTCCGCCGAAAGCGCATGCACGACCACGGTGGTCTTGCGATCGGCCATGGCCTCCTGGGTGGCGAGCACATAGCTGTCGTGGTCGGGCCGCAGGGAAACCAGGCCGCCGAGCAGGAGTCCGCCGATGCCACCGAACACCACGAAGATGGCGAACGCCGTCCAGGGCGAGGTCGCGATGGCGGGAACGTCCATCCACATCATCACCGCGAAGACCAGCAGGCCCACCACCACGCCGGCGCCGCCGAGCCAGGCATGGGCCAGCAGGATGGTGCGCAGGATGCCCTGGCCTTCCGGCTCGAGCTTGATGTTGGGATGGGGCTCGTCGGCAGTGACCAGCTTGACCTGGGCGGGCTCGAGCCCGGCCTCGCCGGCCACCGTGGTCGCCGCGGCGCGGGCGACGTACTCACTGTCGAAAACCGCGGCGAGCTTGCTGTTGGACACTTCACCGGAAACGGGAATGTCGGACATGGCGGCAGCTCCTCGGGACAGGCCTTGAGCTTGCCAGACCAGGGCACCACCGAACTGAGCGCCACATGACCGCGAACCCAGCGAAGCGGGCTGGCCGCTTTTCACCCGAAAAAGACGCTGTAGATGAACCAATGGCGGAGTATTCGCCTGAGAGTTGCCATGAGCGAGCCTTCGCCCCCGGTTTCGTCGCGCTGGCGGCCGCTGCTTCCCTACGTCGGAATCGCCGCCGTGGTTGCCACGCTGGCGGCGGCATTCGCCTGGACGGCAGGTTGGCTGACGCCATCACGCATCACCGCTCCACGACTGGTGGACGCGATCGAAAACGGCAAGCCCTTCCCCGGCTTCCGGCGTGCGCACGCCCGGGGCGTTTGCGTGGCCGGGTATTTCGAGCCCACGGCCGCCGGCGCGGCGCTGTCGAAAGCGCGGGTGTTCACCCAGGAAAACACGCCGGCGCTGGGCCGGCTTTCCATCGGCGGCGGCGATCCGCACGGACTGGAGGGCTCCGCACGCGTGCGCAGCCTCGCCCTGCAGCTCGGTACCGACGATGGCCAGCAATGGCGCCTGGCGATGAACAGCTTCCCGTTTTTCGCGGTGTCCACGCCGCAGGCCTTCGCCGAGCAGATCGTGGCTTCGCGTCCGGACCCGGCAACGGGCAAACCCGATCCGGAAAAGATGCAGGCCTTCCTCGGGCGCCACCCCGAAGCAGCCAACTTCATGGCCTGGGCGAGCGCGGCACCCTGGTCGAACAGCTTCGCCAACACGACCTACAACGGCGTGCACGCCTTCTTATTCACCAATGCCGACGGCGGCGACCGCCACGTACGCTGGTCCTTCGTGCCCGAGGCACCGTTCGAGCCCCTGGACCCAGCCCATCGCCAGTCCGGCGTGGCGAGCCTGCTGACGGATGAACTGGCGTCGCGGCTGGCGCGCGGACCGCTGCGCTGGACGCTCGAACTGACGCTCGCCGAGCCGGGCGATGCGATCGATGACCCGGCGAAACCCTGGCCAGAGGGTCGCACCCGCGTAGCCGCCGGCACCTTCGTGCTCGAACGCGCCTACGACCAGGCCACCGGCGACTGCCGCGACGTCAACTTCGATCCCACCATCCTGCCCGACGGCATCGCGCCTTCCGGCGACCCGGTGCTGGCGGCACGCGCCGCGGCCTACGCGGTGTCGTTCAATCGTCGCCAGCGCGAGTCCACTACTGCCGGCGCCGCGTCGCCGGCCAACGAAGGGGCGAAGTGATGCAAGACAAGACGCACTTCGACCGGACCGCCCGGTGGCTGCACTGGGCCATGGCCGCGATGATTGTGGCGATGCTGTTCATCGGCGTCGGCATGGTCGCCTCGCTGGAGCTGCGGCCGTGGCTGCTGGACCTGCACCGGCCCCTGGGCCTGGCCGTCCTGGTGCTGGCGATCTTTCGCCTGTGGCACCGGTACCGCAACCCGCCGCCGCCGCTGCCCGACTCCCTGCCACCGCTGCAGGCGCGGGCCGCGCGCCTTTCGCACGGGGCGTTCTACGCCCTGATGTTCGCGATGCCGCTGCTGGGGTTGGCGATGTCATCGGCCGGCGGCTATGTGGTCACGCTGCCGGGCGGCTGGGTGCTGCCGTCGCTGGTTTCCCAGGACCCGGCGCTCTACACCTGGCTGCGCGGCGCCCACGGCGTGCTCGGCTATGCGCTGTTCGCACTGGTCCTGGTGCATTTGGCAGCGGCGCTTTACCACGCCTGGGTGCGGCGCGACGGCGTCTTCCAGGCCATGACCGGCAGGAAGTAACCCAGGTCAACCGGCGTCAGGTGGTTTCTTCCCGGTCGGCGTCGGCGGGCTGCGGATCCACCGCCAGGCGGCCGGCCATCAGCACGGCCTGGGTGCGGTTGTTGGCGCCCAGCTTGCGTAGGATGGCGGTCATGTGCGCTTTTACCGTCGCCTCGGAAACGCCCAGGGCATGGCCGATCTGCTTGTTGAGCAGGCCGCTGCCCAGCATGCCCAGCACGCGGAACTGCTGGGGCGTGAGCTCTTGCAGGCGGGCGGCGATCTGCGCTTCCTCGGGGGCCAGGCCATCGGCATGTTCGGCCTGCGGCGGCGCCCAATGGCCGCCGTCGAGCACGGTGGCGATGGCGTCGCGGATCGTCGCCGGGTCCGACGACTTGGGAATGAAGCCCGCGGCGCCGTGGTCGAGCGCACGCCGGACCACGCGGGCCTCTTCGCGGGCGGAAACCACGATCACCGGCAGCTGCGGCTGCACCGCCCGCAGGTGCACCAGGGCGCTGAAGCCGTGGGCGCCGGGCATGTTCAGGTCCAGCAGCACCAGGTCGGCGTCGGGATGGGCCTCGGCGCTGGCGAACAGGGCGTCGGCGCTGTCGGATTCGACCAGGTGCGCCCCCGGCAGCAGCCGCGACACCGCGCCCTTGAGCGCCTCGCGGAACAGCGGGTGGTCGTCCGCGACCAGGATGGTCGGCGCGGGGTTGGCCACCGTCAGCGTACCTGGCGCTCGTTCACCAGCGACTCCACGACCGCCGGGTCGGCCAGGGTGGAGGTATCGCCCAGCGCGCCGCGATCGACCCCCTC
>CAZXTV010000044.1:0-10288 GCA_964643705.1 uncultured Arenimonas sp.
GACGCGATCCGCCAACCCAACTGGTCATGGAGCTGAAGATCGAAAGCGTGAGGGTGGAGGGTTCCGGGGCCGATCCATGGCTTGCGGCACTGGTGGTGAAGCGGCTGCTGCCGGCCCTCCGCGTGGTGGTGGCCGAGGAGAAGGCCGTGCCCCTGCCGGGCGAGGCGACCACGCCCTTCCTTGCGCGGGAGTTGCTGGGCACGCTGGGGATCCGGCCGATCGACCTGCACACCTTTGCCCGCCCGGTCTGGTCGCTCGGATTCCGCTGCCGCTGGGGCGTGCGGACGGAGTTTTTCCGCGCCTACGACTTGCAGCTCACCCAGCGAGGAGGCGGTCTGGCCCGCGAGGCGGCCTACATCGCCGCGGGCGAGGGTCTCGACGGTGCCAGCCCCGGGCAGGTGATGATGAAGGCGCGGCGGGTGCCGCCGGTTGATCGCCGCCAGGGGTCCGGGGCGCTGGACGCGACGGCGGGCTTGCAGCTGGAGCCCTCGCGTTTCGCCGACATGCTGCGCCGGGCCTGCGCGGTGGTCGGGGTGGAGACCGACGGGGATGCGGCGGACCTCACGCTCCGGACCCAGGGGATGCCCGACGGGGATTTCGTCGAGGCCCCGGTGTTTTGTCCGCGGATGGTGACGGCGTCGCGCCCCCGCGCGAGCGAGGCGATCCGCCCCTACGCCGGCCTCGAGACCCACGAGAGCGGCTGGTGGCGGCGGATCGACCACGCCGACCGGGTCGAGTTCACGTTTTTCCACGATCCCTCTTTCGTCGATGACGAAACGGCCTGCGGCATCCTCGCCGGGAGGCTGGGTGACGGGGCCGGCGCTCCGGCGCGGATCGAGCGTCGCTGCGGGCGGCTCGCCGAGCCATGGCGTGGCAACATGCTCGCGGTGGGTGACGCCGCGGGAGTGTTCGAGCCGATCGGTGGGATGCGTCTGCCGCTGCTTTATCACGAAGTGCGAACCTTCTGCCGGCTGGTCGGGGAGGCCAAACAAGCACCGGGAGCGGCCTGTCGCGCGCTCTACAACGGGGCGATCGGACGCGCCCGCGCCGAGATTTCCGACTTCGCGACACTCCACTACGAGCACTCCGGACGGGCCGAGGCCTTTTGGACCGCGGCACGGGAGCGGGTTCGCTACGAGGCGGCCGGGCCTCTGCTCGCCCTCTATCGCAAGACCGGGCCGTCGGGCTACATCCTCAATGCGCTGCCCTCGTTTCCGGGGGTGATGGGTGGTGAGGCATGGATCGCCACGCTGGTCGGGCTCGGCGTGCCATTCGAGGCCGGGGCCGGGGTTTCGACCGAGGAGAAGGAGTGGTGGCGGAGTCACGTCGAGGAGCAGCGACGCCGGGTTAGCAAGGCCGTCGAACCGGAGCGGGCGCTGGCCGCCGCGCGGGGCGCTTGATCCCCGCCGCGGCGCGGTCCAATTTGGAACCAGCCGGGGAAAATCCTGTCACAGATCGGAGCTTGCGTGCAGAAACAGGGTGATGAAGTCACAACGAAGCATGAATCGACTGGCATTGGGGGTGCTCCTTGGAACGACCCTCGGAGCGTTCGGCCTGAGCAAGGAGCCGACCCGCCCGCTTGGCGAGCGGGTGCGGGAAGCCGAGCAGATCTTTGCCGGGACCTTGGTGGACCGGGTTGAGAAGGGTGACTGGGTGCGCGCCGAACTGCGCGTCGATACCCCCTTGCGCGGGGCCGGCGAAAAGGAGCGGGTCAAGGTGGTCTGGCGGAAGCGGCTCGGGGATTTCCAGATCTACGACGCCTAGGAAGGCCAGCGCGGGGTGGCGATCCTCGCGGACAAGCACGAGGGCCGCTACTGGCTGCGGGAGGACAAGTTCGAGCCGCTGGAGAAGCTGGACGAGGTGAAGAAGGTGGTCGGTGAAAAGCCGAAGGTGCCGAGTTTCGAGGAATGGGTGAAGGCGGGAAAACCGCTGCCGGCGGATCGGATGTGGACGGGTGGGACGCCGTGGTTTGACGAGTCGAAGGGCGCGCGGCGGTCCGCCGAGGAGGTTTACGAGTTGATCTACGGCCAGCCCGCGAAGGTTGGAAAGAAGCCGGCCCAAGGCAGCCGCTTTCCGGCCCATTGGGGCGACCCGCCGAAGATCCAGACCCGCGACCTGCGACCGCTTCCCGGGGGCTACGGCAGGGGCAGCAGCACCTTGGCGAAGTGGATCGAAGCCAACATGGAGAAGGATGCCCGGAGGGCGGACGACGGCGACTGAATCAGCGGCCGAGGTATTCGGTGGGTGTCGCGACCGTGATCCTGGTGCCGCCCGGGAAGTCTGAGGGGTTCCGGGTGATGAAATGGGTGGCCTTCCACGCCCGTGCGGCTTGCCATTGAAGCGCGTCTTCGAAGTCCGCCATGCCGCTTGCCAACGCTGCGTCCACCACGTCGGCGTTCAGGCCGGCGATTTCAATCGTTTTCCGGAGCTGGCGAAAGAAGCCGATGACGCGGGCGTGGTGGCTCTTGCGGAGGATGTAGGTGATGTCGGAGAGCGACAGGGGACTCACAGCCAGTTTCGCCTGACCCGGTTTTTTCGCCAGTGCGATGACCCCGAGCGAGTCGGCGACGAAGGCCGGCCGGCTTTCGAGGACGTCCAGCAGGATGTTGGTATGGATGAACAGCCTATCCATGTTTTTCCAGGATGCGCTTCGATCGGCCGTCGAAGGGTTCCGGTCGGTCGATCATGCCGACGAATTCTTCGAGTTCCGGCCAATCGGCCAAGGCGCGGCGGACCTCGCGGGTGTCATCCGGCAGCGCTTCGATGGCGGCGGTGAACATCGCGGAGACGCTGGTGCCGTGGCGCTTCGCGTAGGATTTCGCCTTTTCCACCGCGGCCGCAGGAACGGAGAGGGTGAGTTTGGTGGTCATACGTGAAGACTAATCGGATGATACGTATTGGCAAGACGGTTTGAGCAGGCGGTTCGGGGTGGCTGCGGGTGCCGAAGCCCCCGAAGCCCCACCCCGAGGCAGAGCGGCGCTGAAGCGGCGCGGTCTGGAATTGGACGCCTACTCGGGAAGCGCCTTGAGGGCGGCCTGGAGAACGGGATCGGTCCAGCCTTCGAGGGCCTTGCCTTCCTCCGGCGTGAGGGTGGCGCGGCGGAAGGAGAGGGCGGTCTTTTCGCGGATCCCGTCGGTGACCCCGATCTCGACATCAGGAGTGACACCGCTGAGGTGCGGCGTCTTTCCACTAGGAGTGTGGTAAGTGGCGACGGTCAGGCGCAGCGCGGTGCCGCCGCCCATCGGGATGATGTTCTGCACCGAGCCCTTGCCGTAGGAGGTCTCGCCGACGACCACGGCGCGGTCGAGGTCCTGCAGCGCGCCGGCGGTGAGTTCGGAGGCCGAGGCGGAGAGGCGGTCGACGAGGACGGCGAGGGGGTAGTCGCGCTGGCGGCGCTGGCGCCCGGGCGTGGAAAGGACCTCGGGTTCCATCTGCCGGCCGCGGGTGGTGACGACCTCTGTGTCCGGCGGGACGAAGAGCCCGAGGATGCGCACGGTGGCGGGGAGCGACCCCCCGGGATTGCCGCGCAAGTCGAGGACGAGGCGCTTCATGCCGGCGTCCTCCATCTCATCGAGCGCGGCCTCCATTTCGCGCGGGGCGGCATCGGTGAAGGACGACAGGCGCAGGTAGCCGGTGGTCTTGTCGTCGAGCAGGCGGGAGTCGGCCACCGCGCGTCGATCAACGGCGCGGTGGGTGAGGGTGACCTCGACCGGCTTGGGCTCGGCGGGGGACTTGAGCTTGAGCGTCAGGGTGGCGCCCGCCTCGCCGCCGAGGCGGGCGAGCAGGGTCGGGAGGTCGAGGCTGGCGGCCGGGCGCCCGTCGATCCCGATGATGGCCGAGCCGGGCACGAGTTCGGCGGCGGCGGAGCCGGGGAGGACGCTGGCGAGGTAGGGGCCGTCGTCGCGCAGTCCGAGGGTCAGGCCGAGTGAGGGCACGTGCGGGTCGAGTTCGGGATGCGCCTGCATCGCCGCCGCCATTTCCGGATGGATGAAGGAGGAGTGGGGGTCGAGCGAGGTCAGCATGCCCTCGAGCGCGTGATTGACCAGGCGGTCGTAGGCGAGCCTGTCGACGTCCGGATGGCGCTGCCGGACCTGTTCGAGAACCTCGACGAAACGCTCGATCGCCGGATAGGCGGCCTCGTCGGGGTCGGGGAGGGCGGGGGATTCCTCCGCGAGAGCCGGGAGGACCAGCAGCGTCAGAAGCAGGCGGTGCATGGCTGGATTGAAACGCTTGCGGCCGGGTGGAGCAAGGATGGGGCCAGCCTGATGTGCGGTCTCCTGAGTCACGTGGCCGGGGCCCTCCGCATTCTCCTTTTCTTTGTTTCCGAAAGAATGCCCGGTCAACGCGTCGGGTCGCGTGATCAAATCCGGCGGAGCTTCGATTTTCCTTCCCATCGGGCAACTGAGGTCTTGCGGGTGGTGCCGGGCAGGAATTCCAGCGGCAGCACGCCCATGCCGATCAGGTTGGTGCGGTGGATGCGCTCGAAGCCCTCGGCGGCGATCGCCTCGACGCCGGCCAGGCGCACGCCCTTGGCGGCCCAGTCGCGGCTCGAACCCTGGCCGTAGTCGGCACCGGCAATGATGATCAGCGGCTGCGCGCGATCCATGTAGGTTTCGATCGCTTCCCACATGCGCGTGACCTTGCCTTCGGGCTCGATGCGCGCCAGCGACCCCTGCTTCACCTTGCCGTCCTCGAGCACCATTTCGTTGAACAGTTTCGGGTTGGCGAAGGTGGCGCGCTGCGCGGTCAGGTGGTCGCCGCGGTGGGTGGCGTAGGAATTGAAGTCTTCTTCCGGCAGGCCCATCTTCGCCAGGTATTCGCCGGCCGCGCTCGAGGCCATGATCGCGTTCGAGGGCGAGAGGTGGTCGGTGGTGATGTTGTCGCCCAGCAGCGCCAGCGGGCGCATGCCGGTGAGCGTGCGCGGACGCGCCAGCGCGCCCTCCCAGTACGGCGGGCGGCGGATGTAGGTGCTTTGCGCACGCCAGTCGTACAGCGGCGCCACTTTTTCACCCGACTCCACCGCAATCCTGAACATCGGCTCGTAAACGCTGCGGAACTGCTCGGGTTTCACCGCCGACTTCACCAGCGCATCCACCTCGGCGTCGCTGGGCCACAGGTCCTTCAGCGTCACCGGATTGCCTTCGGCATCGTGGCCCAGCGCATCCTTTTCGATGTCGAAGCGGATGGTGCCGGCGATGGCGTAGGCCACCACCAGCGCCGGCGAGGCCAGGAAGGCCTGCTTGGCATAGGGATGGATGCGGCCGTCGAAGTTGCGGTTGCCGCTGAGCACGGCCGTGGCGTAGAGGTCGCGGTCGATGATTTCCTGCTGGATCTTCGGGTCCAGCGCACCGGACATGCCGTTGCAGGTGGTGCAGGCGAAGGCGACGATGCCAAAGCCCAGCTTTTCCAGCTCGTGCTTCAGGCCTGCCTCTTCCAGGTAAAGCGCCACGGTCTTCGAACCCGGCGCCAGCGAACTCTTCACCCAGGGCTTGCGCACCAGGCCCAGCGCATTGGCCTTCTTCGCCAGCAGGCCGGCGGCGATGACGTTGCGCGGGTTGGAGGTATTCGTGCACGAGGTGATGGCGGCGATGATCACCGCGCCGTCGGGCATCAGGCCCTGGGCTTCCTGCGCGCGCCCGGCGTCGAGGCTGCCGGAAATTCCCTTCGCCGCCAGCTCGCTGGTGGCGACGCGGGCATGCGGGTTGGACGGGCCGGCCATGGTGCGCACCACGCTCGACAGATCGAACGTAAGCGAACGTTCGTAGCGCGCGCCAACCAGCGCATCGGCCCACAGGCCGGTGGTCTTCGCGTAGGTCTCGACCAGGGTCACCTGCTCGTCGCTGCGGCCGGTCAGGCGCAGGTAGTCGAGCGTGTTGTCGTCGATGAAGAACATGGCCGCGGTGGCGCCGTATTCGGGCGCCATGTTGGAAATCGTGGCGCGGTCGCCCAGGGTCAGCGCCGCCGCGCCTTCGCCGTGGAACTCGAGCCAGGCGCCCACCACCTTCTGCTGGCGCAGGAACTGGGTAAGCGACAGCACCACGTCGGTGGCGGTGATGCCCGGGCCCGGCTTGCCGGTGAGCTCAACGCCGATGATGTCGGGCAGGCGCATCCAGGAGGCGCGGCCCAGCATCACGCTTTCGGCCTCCAGGCCGCCCACGCCGATGGCGATCACGCCCAGCGCGTCCACATGCGGCGTGTGGCTGTCGGTGCCGACGCAGGTGTCGGGATAGGCCACGCCATCTGAAACGCCGATCACCGGCGACATTTTTTCGAGGTTTATCTGGTGCATGATCCCGTTGCCAGGGGGGATCACGTCGACGTTCTTGAACGCCAGCTTGGTCCAGTCGATGAAGTGGAAGCGGTCGGCGTTGCGGCGGTCTTCGACGGCGCGGTTCTTCGCGAAGGCACCACCGGGTTCACCTGCGCCGGGTCGCCGCCCTGGTCGGCGATGGCGTCGCGCAGGCCGGCCAGGTCTACCAGGGCGGTCTGGCCCAGGATGTCGTGGCAGACCACGCGCGCCGGGAACCAGGGGAAATCCAGGTCGCGCTTGCGTTCGATGAGCTGCCGCAGCGAAGCGTCCAGCGTCGCCGGCTCGCAGCGACGCACCAGGTTTTCCGCCAGCACGCGCGAGACATACGGCAGGCCGTCCCAGGCGCCGGGCCGCAGGGCCTCGACGGCCTCGCGGGCGTCGAAAAAGTCCAGGGAGGTGCCGGGCAGCGGCTTGCGGAACTTGGAATTCATGGCGGCGGGCTCGTGGAAACGCGGAGCCCGCCATTATCCGGCATCGGGCGGGGCTAGGCACCCCACCCACGTGCGCGCTGGCCCGACTAGACCCTGGCGAGCACCAGATCGAATTTGCCCGTGGCAGTCCGTCCGCTCCCGGCTTCGAAGGTCACGGTGAGTTGCCCGCGCTCTTCGGGGGACAGCGAGTTCCACAGCCGGTCGGCGTCGTTGAGCGGCTCACCGGCGAAGTACATCTGGGTGGTGACTTCCCGGAAGCCGCGCTTGGCCACCTTGAAGTGGATGTGCGGCGGCCGGGACCAGCCCTTGCCCACCGGGTAGGCGCCGGGTTTTATGGTCCGGACGCGGTAGCGGCCTTCGGCGTCGGTGGTTAGGCGCGCCCAGCCCTGGAAGTTGGGGTCCAGCGGGGCCGGGTTCGGGTCGGATTCGTGGTCGTAGCGGCCGTGGCTGTTGGCCTGCCAGACATCCACCAGCGCACCGGCGATGGGGGCACCCGTTTCGTCGAGCACCTGCCCGCTGATCTCGATCACCTCGCCAAGTGCCGCTTCGCTGCGGCCTTCCACGCGGGTCATGTCCAGGTCCTTGTCCGCCTGGTCCTTTTTGGGGAAGAACGGCCCTTCGGTCTGGGTCGGGGTGGGCTCGGCGGCCAGCAGCGGGGCGCCTGCCACCAGCGCCAAGGCGCCCAGGCTGCCCTGCACCAACTGCCGACGGGTGATTCGGTGGTCGTTGTTCATGCAACTCCCCTTGAGTACCCGGGGTTTCGGGCATCCATGGGATAGAACGTCATGGGGCGGCCGCGACGGCCGCGTCCTGCGGCCCGCTAAAGCGGGCCGTCGCCGACCCGGATGCGGGTGAAATCGGGCATGGCCTGCTCGCCGGCCTCGGCGTGGCAGGCGACCGGCGGCACTGGCACCTGCGTGGCCTGCAGGTCCATCGCACGGTAGTTGCTCTCCCAGCGCGGTATCGGCCAGGCCGCCATTTCGCGCTTTCGCCGCTCGGCGTCGGCGCGCTGGGCCGTGCTGGTCAGTTCTCCGAGTAATTCGATGCGATGGCTGACCTCCACCTGCAGCCGGCCCGCGTCCGGCCCGGCCTCGTCCAAGACATCCTGGAGCCGGAGATAGAGGGCCAGCGATTCCACGGCGTCCTCCGGCATTGTCTGGCCAAGCAGGTTCATGCGCCTGGAATGCAGCGGCGCAAGCGCACCTGCCAGGGCCAGGGTGGTGGGCAGGTCGCCCTCTCGCACGAGTTGCCGCGCCATGCCCGGCGCCTGCGCGCGATAGACGGCAAGTTCGGCCTGGCTGTTGAGCATCGCCATCGGCGGAAAGCTTCGCCCGGTCGCCCAGTAGCGCTGGGCCAGCTTGCTTCCCGCGCGCGCCGCCAGGTACCAGTGGCGGGAAATCGTCGGTTCGTCGGGTGGCTCCACGCCGGCGCAGCGCGCTTCCTGTGCCGCCAGGCCCCGCTCGCGCGATGCCGACTGGCGCTCGAACTGACGGGTGAAGTTCGCGATGGCAACGGGGTCTTTCGAAGCAGCCGTCCATTCGAGCGTACGTTGACGCTCGACCAACCAGTTCACGTGCTGCTCGCGACGCATCGGCAGCCACTGGCAGCTGCTCAGCTCCGCGGCCAGCCGGCAGGCCGCGCCCGTCTCGCCCATTGCCGCCCGGCGCTGCAGTTCGG
Source organism: uncultured Arenimonas sp. (assembly GCA_964643705.1). GTDB lineage: Bacteria > Pseudomonadota > Gammaproteobacteria > Xanthomonadales > Xanthomonadaceae > Arenimonas. Next base: position 8,419 of record CAZXTV010000044.1, read on the forward strand.
GCAGGGTTTCGGCCAAGGGGGCGTCCAGGGACGGCAGCGGACCGGGATTCACGGCCGCCGCCTGGACAGGCTGGACAAGCTTGGGGCTGGCGGACTGCTCCACCGCCGCCCTGTCCGCGCCTTCGCCGGAATCGGATCGCATCAGGTGCCAGCCCAGCCAGAGGGCGGTAACGAGCAGGACGCAAACCAGTGCAAGGACCGCGGCTGATCGTTTATTGGTGGTCATTCTTCGGCGCGGTCATGATGAAAATGGCGCCGGAAAGGTACACCGCCGACGACCGGCTCGCCCAGCCCCTGCGCAAGCGAATGGCCTGCATAAACGGCGTGGGCGATGAGGCCGGGCGCCTCGCAGTCGCCGATGCGATGCAGGGAGAACGCGCCTGCCTCGGGCTGCCCGGCATCGCGGCCGCCGAGGGCCTGGAACAGCACGTCGTCCGGAATCCGCGCGGTGACCGACACTACGGCGTCCGCAGGCAGTTCCAGCGCCTCGCCGGACCACGCGTCTTCGAGCCGCAGTGCGCGGTCTTCGTAACCGGCGATTACTTTCGAGACCTGCACCTGCACGCCCAGCGCCGCCAGGCGCTTGCGCACGTGCCGGTATTCAAGCGTGAACTGGCCCCAGGGCGCGACCACGTCCTCGGGCGTGACGAAGTGCACGCGGCGGCCGGCCTTCGCAAGCAGTTCGGCGGCCACGGTGGCGTGGTAGCCGCCGTCGTCGTCGAATACCACCACCTCGCCTTCCGGCAGGCGGCCGTCCATCAGGTCGTCGGGCGTGAATACCCTTGGATTGCCTTCGAAGCTTTCGATGCCCAATCCGTGGCTGCGGCCGAAGCCGTCGCGGCGCCAGCGGGCGCCGGTGGCGATGACCACATGGTCGGCGCCGAATTCGAGTACCTCGGCCGGCTCAAGACGTGAGTCGAGATAGGTCGCGACGTTCGGCAGTTTGTTGATCTGGCCCAGCCGCCAGTCGCGCACGCGCGCCCACTCGGCCAGGCCGGGCAGGCGCGCTTCGCGGCTGACGCGGCCACCCAGTTCCTTCGAGGCCTCGGCCAGTGAGACCTCGAAACCGCGCTGCCCAAGCGCGCGTGCGGCTTCCAGGCCCGCCGGGCCGCCGCCGACCACCAGCACCTTCGCGGGTTTGCTTGCGGGCTTGATGCGCTCGGGGTGCCAGCCCTTGCGCCACTCCTCGCCCATGCTCGGGTTCTGGGTGCAGCGGATCGGCGAAACGGTGTTGTCGCCCGAGACGCAGACGTTGCAGCCAATGCATTCGCGGATGTCGTCGAGCCGGCCTTCCTGAATCTTGCGCGGCAGGAAGGGGTCGGCGATGGACGGGCGCGCGGCACCGATGATGTCGATCACGCCACGCCGGAGCTGCGAGACCATCGTGTCGGGAGAAGTAAACCGCCCTACGCCGACCACGGGCTTGCTGGTGGTCTTTTTCACGAAATCGATGAAGGGCTCCTGCGCGCCTTCGCTGCCGAAGCGCGAAGGCAGCGAATCGTTGTACCAGGCCGATACGTTCACGTCCCACAGGTCGGGCAGCTCGGCCAGCATCGCCACGATGTCGCGCGCCTCGGCCATCTCGACGCCGCCGGGGCCCAGCATTTCCTCGGTGGCGAAACGCAGCGCCACGCCGCAGCGGTGGCCGACGGCGTCCTTCGTGTCTTCGATCAGCTCGCGCAGCAGACGCACCCGGTTTTCGAGCGAGCCGCCATATTCGTCGGTGCGCTGGTTGCGCCGGCGCTGCAGGAAATGCTCCTTGTAGATCTGCTCTATGGTGTCGAGGTCGACGACGCCGTCCCCGGTCAGCGCGCTGTCGACCCGCGAGCGCAGCGCCTGGTCGTGGCCCTGGGCATAGGTGTACCAGACC
>CAZXTV010000045.1:0-4161 GCA_964643705.1 uncultured Arenimonas sp.
TCGCCCATCGACGTGGACTCGACCGGCTCCAGCCGCACCATCGGCTTCCTCGTCTCCAACAACGCGGCCTCCACCAGCCTGGAAGTCGTCATCGCTGCAAGTGTGATCGCCCTATGATCGTGCGTGAAGCAACATATGCGGACATCCCGCACGGGCTGGCAATCGGCGCGCTGAACCACGCCGAGAGCGTCTGGCGCGAGCGCCCCTATGACTCGGAAAAACTGGAGATGACTGCGCGGCAGGCCATCGACGACCCGGAATGGCTGGCCCTCGTTGCCACGCTCGATAACGGCCAGGTGGTCGGCTACATGCTGGCCTTCCTCACCGAGTATTTCTTCAACCGCGACAAGCAGGCCTGCGACCTGCTGATCGAAGCCGGCTGGGTGGTTCCGGTCGAGCCTGCCGGCGTGGTGCTTGAAGACCACGCCGTTGCCATCGGCGACGGCCGCATCCTGGCCGTGCTGCCACGCGAACAGGCGCGGGCGCGCTTCAGCGCCGCCGAAGTGGTGTCGCGGCCCGAGGCCGCGCTCATCCCCGGCCTCGTCAACAGCCACTGCCACAACCCGATGACCCTGCTGCGCGGCGTCGCCGACGACCTGCCGCTGATGGTGTGGCTGCAGGAACACATCTGGCCCGTGGAAGGCCAGGTGATCGGCCCGGAGTTCGTCGCCGACGGCATCGAACTGGCCGTGGCCGAGATGCTGCGCGGTGGCACCACCGCCTGCGCCGAGAATTATTTCTTCCCCGACGTGCAGGCCAGCACCTATTCGCGCCTGGGTTTCCGCGCCCTGGTCGGCCTGCCGGTCATCGACTTCCCGACCGCCTGGGCCCGCACCCAGGACGAATATTTCGACAAGGGCCTGGAAGTGCACGACAACTGGCGGCGCGACCCGCTGGTGTCGCTGTGTTTCGTGCCGCACGCGCCGTACACGGTCAACGACGCGGCGTTTGAACGCATCCGCATGCTGGCCGACCAGCTCGACCTGGTCGTGCACTGCCATATCCACGAAACCGCGCAGGAAAACGCCGACGCCATGAAGGCGCACGGCATGCGCCAGCTGGCCCGGCTCGACCGCCTGGGCCTGGTCAACGACCGCCTGATGGCCGTGCACATGACCGACCTGACCGACGCCGAGATCGCCCTGTGCGCCGAACGCGGCGTGTCGGTGGTGCATTGCCCGGAATCGAACCTCAAGCTGGCCTCGGGTTTCTGCCCGGTGGCCAAACTGCAGAAGGCCGGCGTCAACCTGGGCATCGCCACCGACGGCTGCGCCAGCAACAACGACCTGGATATGTTCGGCGAGATGCGCACCGCGGCGCTGCTGGCCAAGGGCGTGTCGGGCGACCCGTCGGCGCTCGACGCCGCCAGTGCGCTGCGCGCCGCCACGCTGGGCAGCGCCCGCGCGATGGGCCTGGGCGAAAGCATCGGCTCGATCGAACCGGGCAAGCTGGCCGACCTGGCCTGCGTCGACCTGTCGGCGCTGGAAACCCAGCCTTTGCATAACGTCATTTCCCAGCTGGTGTACGCCACCGGCCGCCAGCAGGTGTCCGACGTCTGGATCGCCGGCAAGGCGCGGATTGCCCATGGCAAGCTGCTGGACATGGACACCGATGCCATCCGCGCCAAGGCCCGGCGCTGGCGCGAACGCATCGCGGGCCTGCGGGGTGGCGCATGAACACGCACGTCAACGCCAGCCAGGCCGAGCTCGACAAGTTCGGCGCCCTGGCGCGCCGCTGGTGGGACCCCCAGGGCCCGCAGCGGCCGCTGCACGAACTCAACCCCGCGCGTCTGGGTTACGTCGGCGAGCGCGTCGTGCTCGCCGGCGCCCGCGTGCTCGACGTCGGCTGCGGCGGCGGCCTGCTCAGCGAGGCCATGGCCGCGCAGGGCGCCCGCGTGACCGCGCTCGACCTGGCACCGGAGCTTATCGAAGTCGCCCGGCTGCACCTGCTCGAATCCGGCCTGGACGTCGACTACCGCCTGCAGTCGGTGGAATCGCTGGCCGATGAACTGCCCGGCAGCTTCGACGCCATCACCTGCATGGAAATGCTCGAACACGTGCCCGACCCGGGCTCGGTGCTGCGCGCCTGCGCGAAATTGCTCAAGCCCGGCGGCCGGCTGCTGCTGTCCACGCTCAACCGCACGCCGGCGGCTTTCGCGCTGGCCATCGTCGGCGCCGAATACGTGGCCCGGCTGCTGCCGCGCGGCACCCACGACTACAAGCAGTTCATCAAGCCTTCCGAACTGGGCGCCTGGCTGCGCGCGGCCGACCTGCAGCTGCAGGACGTCTCCGGGCTGGCCTACGACCCGCTGCGCCGCAAGGCCTGGGTGGGTGGTCCGACGGCCGTGAACTACCTGGCCAGTGCGGTGAAACCCGGATGAGCAATACGCCGGCGGTCGTGCTGTTCGACCTCGATGGCACCCTGGTGGACAGCGCCCCGGACCTGGCGCAGGCCGCCAACCGGGTGCTGGCCGACCATGGCAGGCCGCCGGTGGCTTACCAGCGACTGCGCCAGGTGGTTTCCAAGGGCGGACGGGCGATGCTGGCCGTGTCCTTCCCCGACCTGTCCGAGGCGCAGCGGGAGCCGCTGCTGCCGGTGTTCCTTCGTTATTACGGCGAGGCGCTGGCCGTGCACAGCACCGTCTTCGACGGCGTCGAAACGCTGCTGGCGGCGCTGGACGCGCGCGGCATCCGCTGGGGCGTCGTCACCAACAAGCCCGAAGGCCTGGCGCGCGGCGTGCTCGAGGGTTTCGGCTGGCACCAGCGCTGCGCCGTCCTGGTTGGCGGCGATACGCTGCCCACGCGCAAGCCCGACCCGGCGCCGCTGCTGCATGCCTGCAGCCAGCTGCAGGTCGATCCGGGTGGCGTGCTCTATGTCGGCGACGACCTGCGCGACGTCCAGGCCGCCCGGGCCGCCGGCATGCCCTGCGTGGCGGCCCTGTGGGGCTACCGCGAGGATGGTGACGACCCGCTGCGCTGGCAGGCTGATTTTGTCGCCGCCCACGCCAGCGAGGTGCTGGAGCACCTGCCGTGAGCGCGCCGCGCGGCGAAGCCATCGAACACTTCGTGGCGAAGTGGCAGCGGCGCGAGCCGGAAATGGCGCAGGCCGAGGTGTTTTGCCCGCCGGCGCTGCGCCCGCGCTACCGCGCCTGGGGCAGCCTGCTGCACGAACTGCGCGAGGCCGCCTTCGAACTCAGCGACCCGCGCGTGGCCGAAGTAAAAAACCAGTGGTGGGCCGAAGAACTGCTGGGCCTGGCCGACGGCCGCAGCCGGCACCCGGTCACCGCGCCACTGGTCGGGGCGTCCGTCGACTGGGCCGGCCTGGTGCGCGCCTTGCTTGCACTGCCGGGCCAGGACACCCGACCGGGCGATACGGCCGCCGCGCTGGCGCGCGTGGGCGCCTTCGCCTCGGCGGTCGCCGGGGCCGAGGCGCGCGTGTTCGGAACACCGCCCGGCGGGCCGGCCGATGCCGACGCCGTTGCCGTGCACCTGCTGCTCCACCGCCTGCCCGAGGGCCTGGCCGCCGAGGACCAGGCCGGCCTGCCGATGAGCCTGCTGGCCCGGCATGGTCTGAGCGCCGCGCAGGTCGCGGCCGGGCAGGGCGAGGCCCTGCTGCGCGACTGGGCCGGCGAACTGCTGGCCGCGCTGCCGCCCGCCGCGCGCCACCCGGCGCTGTTCCGGCGGCTGCGCGGCGGCTTCGACCGGGCCCGGCTGGCCCGGCTGGCCGCGGGCCGCGGCTTCGACCCGCCCGGACCCTTCAGCACCTTGCTTCGCGCCTGGCGTCTGGCGCGACGCGTTTGAAATGCATCGTTGCGCCTGAACGCCCCGGCCGGCCACGCGACTTGACGTAGCCTGCACTGCCCCCCACCTAGCTTGTCTGCGACACCGATCAGGAGAGCCACCTTGGCCCCCAGCAACTTCGAAAACACCGCCCGCGTCCTGCCCGACGTGGCCAACGAACCCCGCGCGGCCCTGGCCGGCGCGCTCGATTGGGTGGGCATGGGCGAAATCGAGATGCCGGTGAGCCTGCTGGGCGAAAACGGCCGCCAGGCCACCGCCGCGGCGCGCGTCAACGCCTTCGTCAACCTGGCCCAGCCGGACGTGCGCGGCATCCACATGTCGCGCCTGTACCTGCACGTGGACAAGTTGCTTTCCAGCGAAC
>CAZXTV010000045.1:4171-10104 GCA_964643705.1 uncultured Arenimonas sp.
ACGCCGGCTTCGCTGCGGCGGCTGCTCAAGGATTTCCTGGACTCGCACGCGGGCCTGTCGGACCGGGCGATGGTCAGCCTGCGTTTTGAACACATGGTCCGCCGTCCGGCCCTTGCCAGCGACAACAGCGGCTGGAAGGCCTACCCGGTGACGATCACCGCGGTGATGGACCGCGGCCATTTCGCGCTCGAACTCGGGCTGTCGGTGGCGTATTCGAGCACCTGCCCGTGTTCGGCGGCGCTGGCGCGCCAGCTTATCCAGGAACAGTTCGAAGCCGACTTCGCCGCCGGCAAGCCGCTCGAGCGCGACGCCGTGCTGGCCTGGCTGGGCACCGAAGAGGGCATCCGCGCCACCCCGCACAGCCAGCGCAGCCATGCCGACGTGAAGCTGCGGCTGGTGCCCTCGTTCCAGGATTTCCCGATCATCGAGGCCATCGACCGCATCGAGGCGGCGCTCAAGACGCCCGTGCAGACGGCGGTCAAGCGCGTCGACGAACAGGCCTTCGCCCTGCTCAACGGCCAGAACCTGATGTTCTGCGAAGACGCCGCCCGCCGCATCAAGGCCGCGCTGCAGGACGACGAGCGCATCAGCGACTTCTGGCTGCGGGCCTCGCACCTGGAAAGCCTGCACCCGCACGACGCCGTGGCCGTGGCCACCAAGGGCGTGGCGGGCGGTTATTCCGCCCTGCCCGAAGGCCTGGCGCCGCGCTGAGGCGGCGCCTGCCGCGGCCTGGAGCCTAGTTGCAGTCCAGGCCGGTCGTGCGACCCAGGCGTTCGAGGTTGAGCACCTGCACGCCGTCGTTGCCGTCCAGTTCGGCCACGGCGGTGTCGCAGTCGACGAAGGTGATTCGCGCCTCGCCCCAGGTCGGGCGCTGGATGGCGCCCGGGTCGAGGCCGTTGAAGCGCCCGCCGAGGGTCTGGTACATCTCGAAAACCACTTCCTGGCCGAAGTCCCAGGCGCCGTCGCGCTGGCCGACCAGGAAGAAGTTGCTGCCGTCGTCGTGGTGTCCGTAGAAAAACACCAGCGCGGTATTGCCGTTGATCCACTGCAACTCGAAGCCCTGGCCCGAGGTCGCCGGCTCGAACCAGGCGCCGATCAACCCGCGCATGTCGTTGATGGCCTGGGTGGTGTTGCCGACCCGGAAGTCGTGGCGCTTGGTTTCACCCTCGAACGTGGCCTCGAAGCTCCACAGGCCGTGCGGGGCGTCGGCGGGCAGCACGCGGTTCCAGTACCAGTAGCTGGCGTTGTAGAACGGCGGGGCGCCGGCGTCGGCGGAGTCGAAGGTCCAGGCCGCGAGCTCGCTGCGATCGGGCCGCAGCACGCGCAGCTGCGTGGACTGGCCGCGCCCCTGGTCGCGATAGGCGGCCATCAGCGTGACCGTCTCGCCGGGCTGGAAATGGTCCTTGTAGCGCGGCGTGTCGCTGCCCGGCTGGGTGGTGGCGCCATTGGGGCAGCTGGCGAGCTGCGGCGCGGCGCTGTGCGTGGACAGCTGGTTGAGCCTGGAATCGCGGTATGGGCGCTGGCTGGCCCAGGCCGACGGCGCGGCATTGCAGGCGCCGTTGTGGGGTTCGATCACGGCCGCGCCGGCTGACTCGTTCGCGCGCAGTTCCAGGTGCAGGTGCGGGCCGGTGGAAATGCCGGAGCTGCCGACCTTGCCCAGGGTTTCACCGGCGGCGATGGCCGCGCCGATCGGGCGCGTGGTCACCGAGCCCTGCTTGAGGTGCAGGTAACGCGCCACCGTGCCATCGCCATGGCGGATGACCACGTAGTTGGGCGTATCGGGCGCGTTCATCGAACACGACCTGTCGTTGTTGCCGTCGCCGCGCGCCACCAGGATGCCGGGCGCGACGGCCAGCACGTCGATGGCACCCTGGTCCATCAGGTGCCAGCCGAAAGGCCAGGTGAAGTAGTCGATGCCGCGGTGGTTGTAACCACCGGCGGTGTCGTAGCTGCGGGTGCCGCAGGTGTAATCGCGCAGCTGGTTCGGGAAGGCCGGATCCAGGTCCACGAAATTGGAGATGCCGTGCAGGTCGGTGCCGGCGCCTTGTATGGGACCCAGCGGCCAGCCCAGGCCGGACACCTTCGGGCTGCCCGCGGGCAGCCGGCCCTGCTTGCGCAGCATGGCCATGTTCGCCTGTGCTTCCTCGGCCAGGCGCTGGTCCAGCGCCGGCGACACGTGGTCGGCGTAGTCCGCGCCCTGCACGGCGTGGCCACCGTCGGGCCGGATGGCCTGCGCCGGCGACACCAGGGCCAGGCCCAGCAGGACGCCCAGGCCGAGCTGCGCGGGAAGGGTGGCGTAGGAAGGTCGCATGGTCATGTTTCCTGGGGAGTCGGCCCCCGCAGCATACCGGCGGCAGGGCGGTCGGGTGGCCTCAGCCGCAGTCCAGGCCCTGGGTTCGGCCCAGCCGCTCGAGGTTGAGCACCTGGATGCCGTCGTTGCCGTCGAGTTCGGCCACGGCGGACTCGCAGTTGACGAAGGTGATGCGCGCCCGTCCCCAGACGGGTCGCTGGATCTGCCCGGGATCGAGCCCGGTGAACCGGCCGCCCAGGGTCTGGTACAGCTCGAACTCCACTTCCTGGTTGAAGTCCCAGGCGCCATCGCGCTGGCCGACCAGGAAAAAATTGCTGCCGTCGTCGCGGTGGCCGTAAAAGAACAGCAGGGCGGTCCGGTCGTTGATCCAGTGCAGTTCGAAGCCCTGGCCGGAGCTCGCCGGCTCGTACCAGGCACCCACCAGGCCGCGCATGTCGGCGATGGCGCTGGTGCTGTCGCCGACCCTGAAGTGGTGCCGCGTGGTCTTGCCGGCGAACGCGGCTTCATAGGTCCACAGGCCGTGCGGAGCGTCCGCCGGCAGCGGGTGCGTCCATATCCAGTAGCCAGCGACCACGTAATCGTTGGTCACCTCGGGATCGTCCGCACTGTCGAAGCTCCAGGCCCGGAATGGCTGGCCATTGGCGTCGATTACGCGGAACTGGCTGACCGCGCCGCGCTGCAGGTCGCGATAGGCGGCCAGGAACGTGACGGGCTGGCCGCCCAGGAAGTGGTCCTGGAAGCGCGGGATTTCCACGGTGTCCGGGCAGGTGGGGAAATGCGGTTCGGCCGAATGCGTGGAAATGCGGCTCAGCAGCGGCTCGCGGTAGGGGCGCTGCGTGGCCCAGGTCGCGGCACTGGTGTTGCAGGCACCCTGGTGCGGTTCGATCACCGGCGCGTTGACGTGGTTGCTGGCGCGCAGTTCGAAATGCAGGTGCGGGAGCCGGGAAATCCCCGAACTGCCGACCTGGCCGATCACCTCGCCGATGGCGATCGTGCTGCCGATCGGGCGCGTGGTGACCGAGCCACGCTTCATGTGCAGGTAGCGGGCGATGCTGCCGTCGGCGTGCAGCACGATCACGTAGTTGGCGTCGTCGGGGCCGTTCCAGTCGCAGGACCGGTCGTGGGCGCCGTCGCGGGTTTCGATCAGCACGCCCGGCGCGGCCGCACGCACGTCCACGGGCGCGGCGTCGAGCAGGTACCAGGGAAAGGGCCAGGGCAGGTAGTCGATGCCCCGGTGGTTGTAACCGGCGGCCGTGTCGTAGGTGCGGGTGCCGCAGGCATAGTCGATGACCCGTTTGGGAAAGGCCAGGTCCAGGTCGACGAAACCGGTGGTGGCATGCCACTCCGCGGCCGGACCCGTGCCCGGCCCCATCGGCCAGGCCAGGCCTGACACCTTGGCCCCGGACTTCGGCGGTAGCCGGCCTTCCCGACGCAGCATGTCGAGGTTTCGTTCCACCGCCTCCACCATCCGGCGGTCGGATTCCGGGGATACCTGGTCGGCGCCGCGGTCGTCGGCCAGCAGCTGCCGACCGTGCGGCGCGGCGGCGAGCGTGGGCAGGGACAACGCCAGCAGCAGGCCGGCCAGGACCCGTCGGGCAGCGGGAGGCGGCTGGGCAGGCGTCATGCGATCAGTCGCCCTGGCTTGCCGGCCACTTCTCCAGCACGGCGCGCGGATCCACGCGCACGCCGAACCAGTTCATGCCCCAGTGCATGTGCGGGCCGGTGGCGCGCCCCGTGGCACCGACCAGCCCGAGCACCTGGCCGGCATCGATCCGGTCGCCCACGGCGACGTCGAGCCGGCTCAGGTGCAGGAAGTTCGAACTGACCCCATGGCCGTGGTCGATCAGCACGGTGCCGCCCGTCAGGTACAGGCCGGGATCGGCAAAGGTGACCACGCCGGCGGCCGGTGCGCGGATCGGCGTGCCTTTCGGGGCGGCGACGTCCAGGCCCGAGTGCGGCGAGCGGGGCGAGCCGTTGTAGATGCGCTGGCTGCCGTAGACCCCGCTGATGCGCCCTTGCAGCGGCCAGCGGAAGCCGGCCGCGAAATCGCTGCGGTCGTCGTCGCGTTCGCGGGCGGCGACGACCCGGGCCTGCTCGCGGGCGATGCGGGCGGCGATGGCGGGGTCGGGCGTCACCGTCTGCTGGGGCACGCCGTCCACCCGCTCGACCTTCCATTCGCGGGAGGCCACGGGCCGTTGCACGGTTTCAAGCCGGCCGTCGGGCAGCTTCACCACCAGGCTGACCGGCCCGGCCTCGTCCCGGCCCAGCCCGAAGACGAAATGCCCCTGCGCATCCACCCGCAGGCTGCGGTCGCCGTAGACCACTTCGCTGCCGGGCTGGGTGCGGCCCACGACCAGGTCGCCCTGGGCCAGGGACGAGGGCAGCTGCACCGGCCCGCCGGTCGACGCCGCCGCAAGCAGGGGTAGCAGGAGGCTCCAGCTCATCGAACGGGTGCCTGGCGGTGCCACCGGGAGACCCGGGGGCGGTGGGGGGTTGGCCTCGCGTTCATTCGGATTCCTTTCGTTTTTCGTTCCAGGCCTCGGGGACCGGGTCCAGCCCGCCCGGGTGCAGGGGGTGGCACTTGCCGATGCGTTTGGCCCCGAGCCAGCTGCCACGCAGCACGCCGAAGCGTTCGATCGCCTCCATCGTGTAGCTCGAACAGCTGGGGTAAAAGCGGCAGCGCTGGCCCAGCAGGGGGCTGATGGCCACCTTGTAGCCGCGAAGGAGGAGCAGGACGGGTTTTTTCACTGATTGCGCCGGCGGGGCCGTCGGCTTAAGGTTGCCGCTGGAGAAGGACTAGGCTATAACACGCCGCCTTCGAGCCTCAAGGAAAGAGAGGAATTGCCCTAGTGGCCGCTAAGAAACCCACCAAGAAGGCCGGCAAGCCGGCCGCCAAGAAGCCCGCCAAGGCGGCCAAATCCTCCAAGCCCGCCAAGAAGCCGGCGGCAAAGGCCAAAGCGCCTGCAAAACCCGCCAAGAAGGCGGCCAAGCCTGCTGCCAAGCCGGTGAAGAAGGCGGCTGCCAAGGCCAAGCCGGTCAAGAAGGCGGCTGCCAAGGTCGTCAAGAAGGCCGTCAAGGCGGTCAAGAAGGTCGTCAAGGCGGTCAAGCCGGCCGCCAAGCCGGTGAAGAAGGCGGCGGCCAAGCCGTTGGCGACGCCTGCCAAGAAGGCGGCGGCCAAGCCGGCGCCCAAGGTTGCGGCAAAGCCCGTTGCCAAGCCGGTTGCGAAGCCGGCGGCCAAGGCCACGACCAAGGCTCCGGCCAAGTCTGCCGCCAAGGCCGCCCCGGCGCCCGCGCCGGTGGCCAAGCCGGTGGTCAGGCGCAACAGCGGCGTGGTGGCGGGTTACGTCAAGCCCACGACCCCGCGTCCCGAGCGCATCAAGCCGGCAACGGCGCGCACCGAGCGCGTGGACCTGCCGGCCGGCTACAAGCCGACCTCGAAAGAGGAATACATGGGCCCGATGCACCTGGAATACTTCCGCCAGCGCCTGCTGCAGTGGAAGGAAGACCTGGTCGACGAGTCCAAGCAGACCATCGAGAACCTCAAGGAAGAGGTGCGTGACGTCGGCGACGAAGCCGAGCGCGCCAGCCGCGAGTCCGAAAACAGCCTGGAACTGCGCACCCG
>CAZXTV010000046.1:0-10063 GCA_964643705.1 uncultured Arenimonas sp.
ACCCGGAATAACGCGGCTCGTTGTGGGAGGGACTTCAGTCCCGATACCTATCGGGACTGAAGTCCCTCCCACAGGATCGCGCTTTACCAGACCAGATCGTCGGGCACCTGGTAGCGGGGGTCGGCGTAGGGGTCGTCTTCGGCCGGGGCGTTGGGGTCGACCTTCAGCGCCAACAGGCTCGGCAGCAGGGCGGCCACTTCCTCGGCCAGGGCCGCGCTGACCAGCTGGTAGCGGCCGTCGAGCTGCACCACGGCCAGTTCGCCGGCGTTGAGTGACTTGAGCTGCTCGGGCGTCACGTACACGCGCTTGATCTTGCCGCCGTATTCGAAGTGGCGGGCGTGTTCGGCGTCGGCGACATTGAGCGCCTTGTCCTTCAACAGTTCCGCCACCCGGGCCTTGGCGGCGCGACGGCGTGCGGCTTCTTCCTGCTTCAGGCGCTCGGCCTCGATGCGCTCCTGCTTTTCCTTCTGGGCGCGGATCGCATAGGCCTTGGCCAGGTCGATCTCTTCCTGGCTGCGTGGCGGCCGGCCACCCGCGCGGGCCTTGCCCGGACGCCCCGAAGGCTTCCCCTCGGCCGGGCGCGCGGCACGTCCGGCTGGGCGATCGCCGGCCTTGCCCGGCGCACGTTCACCGCGTTTGCCGGGCGCCCGCTCCGCGTCCTTGCCTGCAGGCTTGCCGCCGCGTTCAGGACGCTCGCGCCGGGGATCCGGGTCCGGGGCCTTGAAGCCCAGGCCCAGCAGTTTTTCACGCAGGGAGTTGCTCATCGGGGGATTTTTTCAGTAATGCGGCGGCGGGGGTTCGCTGCCGGGATCGGCGTACAGGAGGGTACGCAACTGCTTGAGCTCGTCCATCACCCGCACCAGCGTCTGGGCGTTGCGGGCCGACTCCAGGCGGGTTTCCGCCAGGGCGTCGCTGAGTTCGGTGAGGGTGTGTTCCTGGAAGGCGAGCCGCGTTTCCAGTTCGGCCAGGCGCTGTTCGATTTCAGTGGCCATGGCCGCTGCCCTGCCCGGCCTGCAGGCTGCGCCCGCGGCCAATGCCGTAATACGCCAGCCCGGCCGCTTCCACCTGCGCCGGGTCCCAGACGTTGCGGCCGTCGAACACCACGCGCTCGCGCAGCATGCCGGCCAGGGCCGGGAAGTCCGGGCTCCAGAACGCCTTCCATTCCGTCACCAGCACCAGCGCATCGGCACCTTCGAGCGTATCGGCCGGGTCGGCGCAAAGCGCCAGGTCGTCGCGCTCGCCAAAGATGCGCCGCGTCTCCGCCATCGCCTCCGGGTCGAAGGCACGCACCTTCGCCCCGGCCTGCCACAGGTCGTCCAGCAGGCAGCGGCTGGCGGCTTCGCGCATGTCGTCGGTATTGGGCTTGAAGGCCAGGCCCCACACCGCGAAGGTCTTGCCGCGGATGTCGCCGCCGAAGTGGCGCAGGGCCAGCTCGGCCAGCTTGTGCTTCTGGCGGTTGTTGACGGCTTCCACGGCCTGCAGCAGGCCCGCTTCGTAGCCGTGCTGGCGCGCGGTGCGCCCCAGCGCCTGCACGTCCTTGGGGAAACACGAACCGCCGTAACCGGCGCCCGGGTAGATGAAGTGGTAGCCGATGCGCGGGTCCGAGCCGATGCCCTGGCGGACCTGTTCGATGTCGGCGCCCACGCGCTCGGCGATGTTCGCCATTTCGTTCATGAAGCTGATCTTGGTCGCCAGCATGGCGTTGGCGGCGTACTTGGTGAGCTCGGCCGAACGTTCGTCCATCACCACGAACCGTTCGTGGCTGCGGGTGAACGGGGCATAGAGCCGTTTCATCGTTTCCACCGCCGCGGCGCTGCGGGCGCCGAGCACGATGCGGTCAGGGCGCATGCAGTCGTTGACCGCGGCGCCCTCCTTCAGGAACTCGGGGTTGGACACCACCTCGAAGTGCACGTCGACGCCACGCGCGGATAGTTCCGCCGCGATCGCCTCGCGCACCCGGTCGGCGGTGCCCACCGGCACGGTCGACTTGTTCACCACCACCGCCGGTTCCGACAGGTGCCTCCCCAGGGTGCGGGCCACCGCCAGCACGTACTGCAGGTCGGCGCTGCCGTCTTCGTCCGGCGGCGTGCCGACGGCGATGAAGATCACCTCGGCGCCCTTGATCGCCGCGGGCGCGTCGGTGGTGAAGTCCAGCCGGCCGGCCGCATGGTTGGCCAGCACCATGGGTTCCAGGCCGGGCTCGAAGATCGGCACGGCGCCGTCGCGAAGCCCTTGCACCTTGGCCTGGTCGACGTCCACGCAGGTCACCTGGTGGCCGACCTCGGCCAGGCAGGTGCCCGTGACGAGGCCGACGTATCCGGTTCCGAAGACCGTGGCTCGCATCGCTTATTCGACGATTTCGAGCAGTTCGACTTCGAAGGTCAGCATCGTGTGCGGCGGGATCACGCCACCGCCGCCGGATTCACCGTAGGCAAGGTCGGACGGGATCCAGAAGGTGTACTTGCTGCCGACTTTCATCAGCTGCACGCCTTCCGACCAGCCCGGGATGACCTGGGCCAGGCCGAATTCGGCCGGCTGGCCACGATCATAGGAACTGTCGAAGACGTCGCCGTTGGGCAGCGTGCCCTTGTAATGCACGCGCACCATGTCGCCCGCCTTCGGCACGGCGCCGGCGCCGGCACGCTCGACGCGGTACTGCAGGCCACTTTCGGTGACCTCGACGCCCGGCTTGTCCTTGTTGGCGGCCAGGAAGGCTGCGCCTTCGGCCTTGGCGACGGTGGCGGCGGCCTCGGCCTCGGCCAGCTTGCGCGCCTGCAGCTTGGTGGTGAAGGTTTCCTGGATCAGCTTCATCTGTTCGTCGGTGATCTTCGGCTCGCGCTCTTCGAACGCGTCCTCCATGGCCTGGCGCACGACGTCCAGGTCGAGGTCCTGCTTGACCACGGCCATCGAACGACCGATGTCCAGGCCGATCATGTAGCTCACCTGGGCACGTTCGGTCTCGAGGCCTTGAATGCCTTCGACGATCGGCGCGCCGGCTTCGGCGGCGGCTTCGGTGGTTTCGGCGGAAGCGTCGGCTTCAGCTTCCGGGGTCTCGGACTTGCAGGCACCGAGGCTGAGCACCAGGCTGGCAAGCACCAGCGGCGCGGCGAAACGCAGGGCAGAATTCATTGGGGCAAAACTCCTGAAGGGGCGGGCCGGAACGGCACGTCGCCCGCTATTGTCGCGATGCATCGCCGCCACGGCAATCTCGGCCGTGGCGGCGGTTCAGGCCGGTGCCCCGGTCAGCCGGCCTTGGCGGCCTTGGCCACGGGGGCCGGCTGGGCCAGCAGCTTCTCGATTTGAGCGACCAGCTTCGGGTCGTCCGGGGTCGTCCGGCTGCCGAAACTGGCCACGACCTTGCCGTCGCGGTCGACCAGGTACTTGTGGAAGTTCCAGCCCGGCGCTTCGCCGGTGGCCGCGGCCAGGTCCCGGTACAGCGGCGTGGCGTCGGCGCCGCGCACCTGCACCTTCTCGAACATCGGGAACTTCACGCCATAGGTAAGCGTGCAGAATTCGGCGATGTCTTCCTCGCTGCCCGGCTCCTGGCCCATGAAGTCGTTGGACGGGAAGCCCAGCACCGCGAAGCCCTGGTCCTTGTACTTGGCGTACATCGCTTCGAGCCCTTCGTATTGCGGGGTGAAGCCGCACTTGCTGGCCGTGTTCACCACCAGCAACACCTGGCCGCCATAGGCCTGCTCCAGGTTCACCGTTTCCTTGCCGGCCAGCTTCCGGAACTCCCGGTCGAGCAACTTGTCGCCGGCAAGAACCGGCGCCACGGCCAGCACGCCAGCCAGTAAAACAAGCAATTTCCTGCCCATCGTCCACCCTCCGGCGCGGACCATCCGCGCCTATGCCATCAGTTTGGCCCTCCCGGCGTGCAAAAGGTGTTGACAGCCGCTTCGGTGGTGTTATAGTTCGCTACAACACCTGACCAATACCTCACCAACGCGGGAGGCCGCACATGACCCCCAAGATCAAGACCAACCTGATGGCCCTGGCTGTTTCGCTCAGCATCCTGGTTGCCGGCTATGGTTTCGGCGAACCGCCCAGCCAGCCCGTCTCGCTGCCGACTGCGACGAACCTCGTGGCGATCCAGGCCGACGAGCAGCCCGCGCCGGATGCCGAAGCCCTGCTCCGGGCCCACCAGCTAAGCCGCGGCGCCCTCAAGCGCCAGTTCGCCATGCCCTATGTGTCCATGGCCGCCCTCATGCCCCGCCAGGAGTCCTGAAATGACCATCGCCTGGAATGACAGTGCGCCGATCTACCGGCAGCTCAAGGACAAAGTGGTGGCGATGATGCTCGACGGCATCCTGCTGCCCGGCGAGGCCCTGCCCTCGGTCCGGCAGATCGCCGCCGAATACCAGCTCAATCCAATCACCGTCTCCCGCGCCTACCAGGAGCTGGCGGACGAAGGACTCGTGGAAAAAAGAAGGGGACTTGGCATGTACGTGACCGAAGGGGCGCGCGAAAACCTGCTGGCATCCGAGCGCGAACGCTTCCTCAAGGAAGAGTGGCCGCTGGTGGTCGAGCGCATCCAGCGCCTCGGCCTGGACATCGGGAAACTCATGGCCCAGGCGAAGGAGAGCAACTGATGAGCGCCGTTATTTCCGCACGCAACCTCTCCAAGCGCTACGGCAAGGGCAAGCCCGCCGTTGATTCGATCAGCTTCGAGATCCCCGCCGGCCGCATCGTCGGCCTGATCGGCCCGAACGGGTCGGGCAAGACCACCACCCTCAAGGCCGCCCTGGGCCTGGTGCCCTTCGAAGGCGAGCTCAAGGTGCTGGGCAAGAACCCGCGCACCCAGCGCGACGACGTCATGGAAGACGTGTGCTTCATCGCCGACGTGGCCGTGCTGCCGCGCTGGCTGAAGGTGAAGGACGCGGTGGACTTCGTCGCCGGCGTGCACCCGCGCTTCGACCGCAAGAAGGCCGAAGCCTACCTGGCGCACACCAAGCTGCACCCGGACATGAAGGTCAAGCAGATGTCCAAGGGCATGATCGTGCAGCTGCACCTGGCGCTGGTGATGGCCATCGACGCCAAGCTGCTGGTGCTCGACGAACCGACGCTGGGCCTGGACATCCTCTACCGCAAGCAGTTCTACCAGAACCTGCTCGAGGACTACTTCGACGAGAACAAGACCATCGTCGTCACCACCCACCAGGTCGAGGAGATCGAACACATCCTCACCGACCTGATGTTCATCCGCGAAGGCAGGATCGTGCTCTCGGCGACGATGGACGAAGTGGGCGAACGTTTCACCGAAGTGATGGTCTCCGCCGACATGGCCGGGGCCGCCCGCGCCCTGAACCCGATCGACGAACGCACCGTGTTCGGCAAGGCCGTGATGTTGTTCGACGGCGTGCCACGCGCCCAGCTCGCGGCCATGGGCGAGGTCCGCAACCCCGGCATCGCCGACCTGTTCGTCGCCACCATGAAAGGAACCTACGCATGAACACCTTCAAATGGCTGCTCAAGCGCGAATACTGGGAACACCGCGGCGGCCTGTTCTGGGCACCGGTGGTGACCTCGGCCATCTTCATCTTCTTCTCGATCGTGGCGTTGACCCTGGCCGCCTTCGGCATCAACCAGGCCGATGACGCGCAAATGGGGCTGAACCTGTCCGAAGGCATCGCCCAGCTGGCCGACCCGGCCAACCGCGCCGACGTGACCGCCGGCCTGGAACTGATCTTCTACGCCCTGGGCCACCCGGTCATGGTGGTGATGGCGGTCGTCGGCTTCTTCTACTGCCTGGGCTCGCTCTACGACGAGCGCAAGGACCGCAGCATCCTGTTCTGGAAATCGCTGCCGGTGTCCGACCTGGAAACCGTGGGCTCGAAGCTCTTCACCGCCGCGGTCATCGTGCCGGTCATCGCCACCGTGGGTGCAAGCATCACCGCCCTGCTGATCATGGCCGTGCTGTCGATCTTCGTGCTGCTGCATGGCGCCAACCCGATGTACTTCTGGGACATCGGCGCGATCGCCAGGGCCATCTTCAACATGGTCGCCTCGGTGCCGATCTACGCGCTCTGGGCCCTGCCCACCATCGGCTGGCTGATGCTGTGTTCGGCCTGGTTCCGCCGGGTGCCCTTCATCTGGGCGGTGCTGGTGCCGGTGCTGAGCGGCGTGCTGGTCTGGATGGTCGGGCTGATGGAAGTCTTCGGCAAGGGCGCCGAATGGTTCTGGGGCCAGGTCGTCGGCCGCGTGCTCAGCGGCACCCTGCCCGGCATGGACATCATCTACCGCATGGCCCACAACCCGGTCGAGGTGAACGTCGAAGGTCCCCGGGACATCGCCGCCCAGATCGCGGTGGGCGCCAACTACGCGGTCTTCGCGATGCCGCAGATGTGGATCGGCATCGCCCTGGGCGCCCTGATGATCTACGCCGCGGTCCGCCTGCGCGGCAACAGCGACGAAGGTTGATTTCCCCCGGCGGGGCGGTGCTTCCTGGCCGCCCCGCTGTTTTGTTTCCACGATACCCACACGACACCCCATTCAAAGAGGTTGCCCATGTCCCGATTCCTCCTGCTCCTGCTGGTACCGACGCTGGCCCTGGCCGGCTGCGGCGGCAAAGACGACGACGGGCGCGAGCTTTCGCTGTCCGAAAAGGTGACCCGGGAAGTCCGCGAGGAAATGGCCCGTGAGAACCTGGACCTGGGCGGCGGCAAGGGCCTTCCGCAAGCCGAGCTGACGCCGGAAGGCGAACTGCTCGTCGACGGCAAGCCGGTAGGCCTGGACCCCGCCCAGCGCGAACTCGCACTTGCCTACCGCGGCAACGTCGCCGCGGTCGCCGAAGCCGGCGCCGGCATCGGCCTGCAGGGCGTCGAACTGGCCAAGGACAGCATCGTGCTTGCTTTCAAGGGCATCGCCAGCGGCCAGGGTCCCGATGCCGCGGAAGTGCAGGCCAAGGAAAAGGCCAAGGAAATCGAAGCCCAGGCCCAGGCCCTCTGCGACCGCCTCCCGGCCCTGTACCAGAGCCAGCAGGACCTGGCCGCAGCGGTGCCGGAGTTCGCGCCCTATGCCGACATGGACGAGTCGGACATCAACGACTGCCACGTCAACGTCAACTGAGCCCGGAGTGCCGACCATGAAACTGCTCGCCCTGCCCCTGCTGCTTTTGCCCGGCCTTGTCGCGGCCAGCGACTGCAAGCACGAAGACAATCGCCAGCTGCCGCTCGACCTTGAAGGCATCAGCCTGGTCCGTTTCGAGGTCACGTCGCACGATTTGCGCGTTGACGGCGTCGCCGACGACACGACGGCGCCGCTGCGCATCCGCGCCTGCGCCTCAGATCCCGACTACCTGCCCCAGCTGGTGGTCGAATCGAACCGCAGCGGCGAAACGCTGGTGGTACGCATCGAGCGCAAGGGCCGCAGCTCGGGCATCTTCCTCAGCCCCACCTATGCCTATCTGGAAGTCGAGGCGCGCCTGCCGGCGGGCCTGGCCTATGAAATCGACCTGGGTTCGGGCGATGCGGAAATCAACGGCGTCGCCAGCCTGTCTGCCCAGGTCGGCTCGGGTGACCTGGAGGCACGCGCCATCGCCGGCGCGGTCACGGCCAAGGTCGGTTCGGGTGACATCGAACTCGACGACATCGGCAGCCTGGACCTGCGCTCGGTCGGCTCCGGTGACCTCGACGCCAGTCGGATCCGCGGCGACGCCGACGTCGGCTCCCTGGGCTCGGGCGACGTCACCTTCGACGGCGTCGGCGGCAGCGTGCGCGTGGGCCGCATCGGTTCGGGCGACCTCGACGTGGACGACGTGGCCGGCGACCTGGTGGTCGAACGGCTGGGCAGCGGAGACGTGGGCCACGGCCGCGTCCGCGGCAAGGTCAGCATCCCGAAGGACTGACCTGGCGCGCGGCGGTCAGCCGCCGCCGCCTCCTGGTGCCCCATGGATGCCACCTTCGGCCAGTGCGGCCGGGTCGAGCAGCTTGCGCAGCACTTTTTCCGCCAGTCCCGTGCGCTCCATCGCCACGGCAAGCACCGGCCTGCCCTCGCGGTAGGCCTGTTTTGCGATGGCCGCGGCGTTTTCGTAGCCGATCACCGGGTTGAGCGCCGTCACCAGGATCGGGTTGCGCGCCAGCGCCTGCTCCAGGCGGTCGTGGCGCACGCTGAAGCCCGCGATGGCGCCATCGGCCAGCACCCGCATCGCGTTCGCCAGCAGGTCGATCGACTGCAGCAGGTTGTGGGCGATCACGGGCAGCATCACGTTGAGCTGGAAATTGCCGCTGGCGCCGGCCACCGTGACCGTGACGTGGTTGCCCATGACCTGGGCGCAGACCATGCACAGCGCTTCGGGCAATACCGGGTTGACCTTGCCCGGCATGATCGAACTGCCCGGCTGCAGCGCCGGCAGTTCGATTTCGCCCAGGCCGGCCAGCGGCCCCGAGTTCATCCAGCGCAGGTCGTTGCCGATCTTCATCAGGGCCGTCGCCAGGGTATTGAGCTGGCCCGAGAGCTCCACGGCGCCGTCCTGGGCGGCGATGCCTTCGAACAGGTTGTTCGCCTGGGAAAATCGCTGGCCGGACAGTTTCGCCAGGTCCTTGGCGACGCGCCGGCCGAAGCGCGGGTCGGCGTTGATGCCGGTGCCGACCGCGGTGCCACCGATGGGCAGGCGGTTGAGGCGCCCCAGGCTGTCCTCGACGCGCTCCGCCGCCGAGGCAAGCTGCGCCGACCAGGCGCCCAATTCCTGGCCCAGGGTCAGCGGCATCGCGTCCATCAGGTGGGTGCGGCCGGTCTTGACGACCTTGCCGACCCGCCGCGCCTTGCGGTCGATGGCCAGGCGCAGGTACTTCAGGGCCGGCAGCAGGCGCTCCCGGCAGGCCAGCACCGCGGCGACCTGGATGGCCGTGGGCACGACGTCGTTCGAGCTCTGGCCCATGTTGACGTGGTCGTTCGGATGCACCGGCGCCTTGCGCCCCTTGGAGGCCAGGCGGGCAATCACCTCGTTGGCGTTCATGTTGCTCGACGTGCCCGACCCGGTCTGGAAGACATCCACCGGGAACTGGCCGTCGAGGTCGCCGGCGGCGACCTGCAGGGCAGCGTCGCGGATCGCTTCGGCCAGCGCCTCCGGCAGGTGCTCGAGCGAGGCGTTGGCCCCGGCGGCGGCGGCCTTGACCAGGCCCAGGGCCCGGATGAAGTCGCGCGGCATGCGCAGCCCGGAAATCGGGAAGTTCTGCACGGCACGCTGGGTCTGGGCGCCGTAGAGCGCCTCGGCAGGCACCTGCAGCTCACCCAGGCTGTCGGACTCGGTGCGGGTCTTGCTGGCCATGGTCGGACTCCGGTAGGTCGAGCCGGCAGCATAACGCCCCTTGCAGGAGCGCCTTCGGGCGCGAATCCCTTCTTTGCCAGAGGCAAAGCCAAAAGATTCGCGCCTGAAGGCGCTCCTACAGGGGGCTGGCCCAGCGGTGAGTAGGTAGAATATCGGCCTTCCCCGCCTTGCCCGAGCCCGCCCGATGTCCGACGCCGCCCTCACCGCCCTGTCCCCCATCGACGGCCGTTATGCCGGCAAGGCCGAGGCGCTGCGGCCGATCTTCTCCGAATACGGGCTGGTGCGAGCCCGCGTGCGGGTGGAAGTGGAGTGGCTGCTGGCCCTGGCCGCGGAAGCCGGCATCACCGAGTTGGCGCCCTTCTCCGACGCCGCCGCGGCGCGCCTGCGCGCGCTGGCCGATGGTTTCAGCGTGGCCGACGCGGCCCGGGTCAAGGACATCGAGCGCACCACCAACCACGACGTGAAGGCCGTGGAGTACTACGTCAAAGAACGGATCCGGGAGATCGCCGGGCTCTCCGAGCATCTGGAGTTCGTGCACTTCGCCTGCACGTCGGAAGACATCAACAACCTCGCGTACGCGCTGATGCTCCGCGACGCGCGGGACACCGTACTGGTGCCGGAGATGGAACGGCTGGCCACGACCATCGAGCGCCTGGCCGAAGAGCAGGCCGATCTGCCCATGCTGTCGCGGACTCACTGACAGACCGCGACACCGACCCCGCTGGGCAAGGACCTGCGCCACGAGGACAGCCGCCTGCGCCGGCAGTGCGCGACCCTGCAGAGCAACCAGATCCT
>CAZXTV010000047.1:0-9804 GCA_964643705.1 uncultured Arenimonas sp.
GTACCGGCACGCCACGGAGAATGGCTTCACCAAGATCGCACTGGGCCACCACCGCGACGACCTGCTGGCCACGTTTTTCATGAACCTGTTCTTCCACGCCAAGCTGGCCAGCATGCCGCCCAAGCTGCTCAGCGACGACGGCGAACACGTGGTGATCCGCCCGCTGGCGACCTGCCGCGAAGCCGACCTGGTGGCCTACGCCGACTTCAGGCAGTTCCCCATCATTCCCTGCACCCTGTGCGGCTCGCAGGAAAACCTGCAGCGCAAGCAGGTCGCCCGCATGCTGGCCGCCTGGGAAAAGGAAAGCCCCGGCCGCAGCGAAACCATCGCCCGCGCCCTGGCCGACGTGCGCCCCGCGCAGCTGGCCGACCCGAACCTGTTCGACTTCGCCGCCCTGGGCCGCCACACCGACGCACCCCTGCCGGACGTCAACGCCTGGCTCGCCGTAGGCACCCCCGCCCCCGATGAAGACCACCCTTAAATGGGGTCAGAGAACATATTTGTTTCAATCGCACGCTTGAAGCAGATTTGTTCTCTGACCCCATTTTTCTTTGCTTTGGAGTTTTGATGTTTTTTCGCAATCTCACGTTCTTCCGCTTCCCGACCACCCTCGCCAAGACCCTCGACGACCTCGATGCCCGCCTGGAAGAGTGCAAGCTCAAGCCGGTCGGCCCGTCCGAGCTGATGTCGCGCGGCTTCATCTCGCCCTTCGGCCGCGACGGCGCGACCATGAGCCACCGCGTCGGCGACGCCATCTGGATCACCCTGGGCGGCGAAGACCGCCTGCTGCCTTCGGCCGTCATCAACGACCAGCTGGGCCGCAAGCTCGCCGAAATCGAAGAGAAGGAAGGCCGCCGCCTGGGTGGCCGCGCCCGCAAGCGCCTGAAGGAAGACATCGTGCTCGAACTGCTGCCGCGCGCCTTCGTGCGGCCGGTGCGCTGCTCGGCCACGCTCGACCTTGAACACGGCTTCATCGCCGTCGACACCAGTTCGCGCAAGACCGCCGAAAACCTGGTCTCGGAACTGCGCCACGCCCTGGGCAGCTTCCCGGCCCTGCCGCTGAACGCCGAAGCCTCGGTGCGCGCCATCCTGACCGGCTGGCTGGCCGGCGAACCGCTGCCGCCGGGCCTGTCGCTGGGCGACGAATGCGAACTCAAGGATCCCGTGGACGGCGGCGCCGTCGTGCGCTGCAGCCGCCACGAGCTGCAGGTGGACGAGATCCGCCAGCACCTGGAGGCCGGCAAGCAGGTGACGCGCCTGGCCCTGGTGCTCGACGACCACGTCGGCTTCGTGCTCGGCGAGGACCTGGTGCTGCGCAAGCTCAAGTTCCTCGACGGCGCCGTCGACCAGCTCGAAGGCACCGAAGCCGACGGCGTGGCGGCCGAACTCGACGCCCGCTTCGCGCTGATGTCGGGCGAACTCAAGCGCCTGTTCGCGGTGCTCGAACCGGCCCTGAAGTTCAGCCGCGCCGACAGCTGAGGCCGCGGCGCGGTAGATTGGCGCCCATGTTCCTGCGCACAAAGCGTCCTGCCCCGCCCGCGGCCGAAATCCGGCCGCTGGCGCTGGCCGACGGCCGCGAAGTGCCGGTGCGCTGGGTGCGCGACCGGCGCGCGCGCCGGCTGCGGCTGATCGTTTCCGACAAGGGCGCGCGCCTGACCCTGCCACCGGCGGCGTCGGTGCGGCTGGCCGAAGCCTTCCTGCGCGAACACCGCGACTGGCTGGCCGACCAGCTGGCGCGACAGCAGCCCGACAATGCCCCGCTTTTCGGCCGCGGCTGGGATGCACCGCTGCCCTTGCGCGGCGCCCAGGCCCCGCTGGCCTGGCGCGAAGGCCGCTTCGCGCGCGCGACGCTCACCGAGCACGGCATCGAGCTGCAGCTGCCCGAGCGCGCCGACGACCGCCGCGCCCGCGCCGCGCTGCGCGATTTCTACCTGCAGCAGGCCCGCACCGACCTGGGTGCCTGGCTGCCGCGCTACCTGCCGGCCCTGCCGCGGCCGCCAGTCTCGGTGCGCCTGCGGCCTCTGTCGTCCCTCTGGGGCTCGCTCAGCCCCGGCGACGGCGTGTCGCTGGACCTGGCCCTGGTCCTGGGCCGCGCGTCGGCCTTCGAGTACGTCCTGGTGCACGAGCTCTGCCACCTGCTGCACGCCAACCATTCACCGCGCTTCTGGACCGAGGTGGAGTCCCGCTGGCCGCACTGGCGGGACGAACGCGACTACCTGCGCGGCGAGGGTTTGGCCTTGAAGGCGACACTGGCGCGTTTGATCCGCTAAGCCCTTGCCGGGGAGCCAGCTTGGTCCCGTCCGCCCGCCACCTGCTGCCAACCTGCCTCGCCGCCCTGCTGTGCAGCGCCTGCGGCGGTGACCCCGACGGCGCCTCGGAAGTCCTGGTGGAAGAAGCGCTGGAAGCCAACGCCCGGCAGCAGGCCACCGAACAGACCGGCGGCGGCGAACGCACCATTACCCTGGAAACCGAAGAAGGCCTCTACAGCGCCACCAGCGGCGACGACCTGCCGCTGCCCGGGCGTTTCCCCGGCGACATCCCGCTGCCGGACGACGCCAGGATCACGTCCGCCACCGAACTTGGGCCGACGATGTCACTGGGCGCGTACAGCCCGCACAGCCTGGCCGTGGTGTTCGAACAATTCCGGCGGGCCCAGCGGGCCGCCGGCTGGACCGAGTCGACCGCAAGGGACGACGCGACGGTTCGCGTGGCCGGCTTCGACAAACCAGGCCGGCACCTGGAGGCCAGCTTCGTCGAAGAAGCCGGCGGCGGCACCACCCTGGCGATCACCGTCGGTCCCGCGCCTGACTAGCCGCGCAGGAACGCCAGCAACGCCGCGGCCACGGCCTCGGGCTGTTCCATGTGCAGGTGGTGGCCGCCAGGCAGCACCACCACGCTGGCGTCGCGCAGGCAGGCCAGCCGGGCCTTGCGCACTTCGGGCGTGAAGTACGGTGGTGAAGGATCGGCCGCCACCACGCGCACCGGGGCCTCGATGGCCCGCAGCATGGACTGGATGGTGGTTTCGTCCATGCGCACGTGGCCGGGCCAGGTCAGGCGCGGGTCGCTGCGCCAGGCATAACCCCCCTCGACCTCGCGCAGGTTGCGTTGCACGATCAGCCGGGCCGCCTCGGGCGACATGCGGCTGGCGACCAGGCGCGCGGCCACCGCGGTGTCCACGTCGGGCAGCACGCGCGGCGGGCGCGCGGGTTTGTCGCGGCGCGCGGTCACGGCGTCGCGGATGCGTTCGCCGGCTTTCGCCGGGTCACCGGCCACCGGCCCCAGTGCTTCCACCAGGGCGACCCGCCGTACGCGCGAAGGCGCGGCGGCGGCCAGCACGCAGGCGATCGCGCCACCCATCGAATGACCCAGCAGGTCGGCCCGCGGCCAGTCCAGGGCATCGAGGGCGTCGAGCACGTCGTGCAGCCAGTCGGCGAAGGCGTAGTCGTATCCGGGGGCGCGGTGCGAAGACGCACCGTGGCCGGGCAGGTCCAGCGCCACCCAGTCGAAGTCCGCCAGGGAGGGCGCCAGCGGCAGGAAGCTGGCGGCGTTGTCGAGCCAGCCGTGCAGGCAGAGCAGCTTAGGCCCGGACGCATCGCCGCCGCGCAGCGCGGCCAGCGGCCCGCGCGCGGTGGCCAGCACGATCTCCTGCATCAGTGCGGCCAGCCCTGCAGGTGCCGGCGCGCCAGCGCCGACAGGGCCGCCACGTGCCCGGGTTCGTCGTTGAGCGCGCTGATGTAGCGCAGGGCTTCGCCGCCGGCGGCGCGGAAGACCTCGTCGTTTTCGACGGCGATTTCCTCCAGGGTCTCCAGGCAGTCGCTGGCGAAACCCGGGCAGACCACGTCCAGGGTTTTCACGCCGTCGCGGCCAAGCGCTTCCAGGGTCTTGTCGGTGTAGGGCTGCAGCCATTCCTCGCGCCCGAAGCGCGACTGGTAGGTCAGCAGCCACTGGTCGTCGGCCAGCTCCAGCCGGGTGGCCAGGGCGCGGGCGCCGGCCTCGCACTGGCGCGGGTAGGGGTCGCCGGCGGTTTCAAAGCGCTTGGGCAGGCCGTGGAAGGACATCACCAGGCGGTCGGCGCGGCCGTGCAGGTCCCAGTGCGCGCGCACGCGGGCTTCGAGCGCGTCCAGCCAGCCGGCGTCGACGTGGTAGTCGGCGATGAAACGCAGCTCGGGCGCGCGCCGCCAGGTCGCCAGCTCGGCGTTGACCGCGTCCATCACCGCCGCCGTCGTCGACGCCGAATACTGCGGGTACAGCGGCAGCACCAGCAGGCGCTGCATGCCCTCGGCCTGCAGCTGGCGCAGCACGTCGGGCACCGACGGGTTGCCGTAACGCATGGCCAGGCGCACCTGCACGTCGGGCAGGGAATGCTGCATCTGCCGGGCCAGGCGCTGGCCGTAGACCAGCAGCGGCGAACCCTCGTCCATCCAGACCGAGGCGTAGTTGCGCGCCACCCGGGGCGAACGCAGCGGCAGGATCACGAAATGCAGCAGCGGGCACCAGATCCAGCGGCTGAGCTCGACCACCCGGTGGTCGTGCAGGAACTGCCCCAGGTATCGGCGCACGGCCGCCGGCGTCGGCGCGTCGGGCGTGCCCAGGTTGACCAGCAGCAGCGCCGTGCGGCCGGGACCGGGCGCGGGGACGGGGGCATCGAGGTAGGGTTTCATTCGGGACGGTGATTGTGCGCTGCGGGCAACTTATCATCCGCGGGGTGAAGGCGTGGCTCACCCGAGGTTCATTGCCCGCCCCCATACTCAGGCCGATGCGCCCCTCCGGAGACCCGCCCATGACCCGAATCCTTGCCTCCCTGCTCGCCGCGTTCGCGCTGGCGCTGCCCGCCGCCCCCGCCCTGGCTGGCGAAAAGGAAGAAACCAAGGCCGCCGATGCCGCCCGCGTACTGGTCGACATCATGCGCATCCCCGAAACCGCCATCCCCGAGAAGATGTTCGACGAGGCCCACGCCATCGCCGTCATCCCGGACGTGGTCAAGGCCGGCCTGGTCATCGGCGGCCGCGGCGGCAAGGGCCTGATTTCGGTGCGTACCGCCGACGGCACCTGGTCCAATCCCAGCTTCATCAAGCTCGGCGGCGGCAGCCTGGGCTTCCAGGCCGGCGTGCAGTCGGCCGACGTGATCCTGGTGTTCCGCTCCGAGCGGGGCGTCAACGACATCGTCAACGGCAAGTTCACCCTGGGCGCCGACGCCTCGGTGGCCGCCGGCCCGGTGGGGCGCAGCGCCCAGGCCAGCACCGACGAACAGCTCAAGGCCGAGATCTACAGCTATTCGCGCGCCCGGGGCCTGTTCGCCGGTGTTTCCCTGGACGGCACCTGGCTGCGCATGGACCACACGGCCAACCAGCGCGTCTACGGCAAGAACACCACCCCGCGCCAGGTCTTCGAGGGCCGCACCCCGTCCGCGCCGACCGCGGTGGTCGATTTCCGCGACCGGCTCGAGGAAAACACCGTTTCCCAGGACTGATGGCCAAGGCGGCCCCGGGCCGCCTGCGCTAGACTCCGGGCATTCCTAATTCGCGGGACGCACGCAGATGGGCAGTTTCAGCATTTGGCATTGGGTCATCGTGCTCGTGGTCGTCGTGCTGGTGTTCGGCACCAAGAAGTTGTCGAACGTCGGCAAGGACCTGGGCGAAGGCATCAAGGGCTTCAAGAAGGGCCTCAAGGACGGCGACGAGCCGCCGCCGTCGCAGCTGGGCAATGAACGCCGCGACGCCGGCGAGACGCCGCGCGAAGGCGCGCCGCAGGACACCCAGAACAAGGACTCCTGAGCCCGGCCCCCGGCCGGCCTTGGCCCCGCCATGTTTGACCTGGGTTTCAGCGAACTGCTGGTGATCGCGGTGGTGGCCCTGGTGGTGCTTGGCCCCGAGCGCCTGCCGCGGGCCGCGCGGTTCACCGGCCTGTGGGTGCGCAAGGCGCGCGCGCAATGGTATTCGGTGAAATCCGAGTTCGAACGCGAAATGGCCGCCGAAGACCTCAAGCGAAGCATCGGCGACCCGGCCCGCGACCTGCGCGGCGACGTCGAGGACATCCGCCGCGAACTGGACGAAACCAGCGCCCAGGCCGCTGCGACCGACGAGCCCGGGCCCGCGGATACCGACACGGGTGACACCCCCAGCCAACCCTCGCTCCTGCCCCCGCGCCGCGATGACTGAAGAAACCGCGCCGCGCGAGGAAAGCCTGATGGGCCACCTGCTGGAGCTGCGCTCTCGCCTGCTCAAGGGCGTGGTGGCCGTGATCGTCGTGTTCGTTGCGCTGATTCCCTTCGCCAACGAACTCTATGCCCGGCTTACGGCCCCGCTGCTGGCGACCCTGCCACCGGGAACCGAGCTGGTGGCGATCGAGGTCGCCTCGCCGTTTTTCATCCCGATCAAGGTGGCATTTTTCGTCGCGGTGCTGTTTTCGATGCCGGTGCTGATCTACCAGGCCTGGGCGTTTGTTGCGCCCGGGCTTTACGAGAAGGAAAAGCGACTCGCCCGGCCCCTGCTGGTGGCGGCGATCGCGCTGTTCTACGTAGGCTGCGCCTTCGCCTATTTCCTGGTGCTGCCGACCGTATTCACCTTCCTTGCCGGCACCACCCCCGACGGCGTCGCGTGGACGCCCGACATCAGCGAAGTCCTCGACTTCCTGCTGGTGATCTTCCTGGCCTTCGGCCTGAGTTTCGAAATGCCGGTGGCCGTGGTGGTGCTGGTGCTGCTCAAGGTGGTGACGCCGGCGCAGCTGCGCGAGGCGCGCGGCTACGTGATCGTCGGCGTGTTCGTGCTGGCCGCCATCATCACGCCGCCGGACGTGGTGTCCCAGATCTTGCTGGCGGTGCCGATGTGGCTGCTCTACGAGCTGGGCATCCTTGCGGGCGTGGTGCTGGTGCGCAAACCCAAGGCAGCCTGAGCCATGCGCCCGGCCGGCTTCTGGCGCCGCTACGCCGCCTACAGCCTGGACCTGATGGCGCCGATCGGGATTTCGGTGCCCCTGCTCTGGCACACCGGCCAGAGGATGCTGGCCCGCACCGGGCAGCACATGGCCGAAGCCGAGTTGCGCATGTACGACCTGATGGCCCGCTCCGAGGCCAACGGCCAGCATGCGCTGGGCGCGATGCTGGACTGGACCACCGACCCGCCCCTGCGCAAGGCGCTGCTGGCCATGGCGGCCGCATGGATCGAAGCGATCGGCGTCGCCGCGCTGGTCATCGCCGCCCTGGCCGCGATCTGGTTCATCGCCTTCGAGGCCTCGCCCTGGCAGGCCAGCCCGGGCAAGCGCCTGGCCGGCCTGCGCGTAGTCGCCGGCGACGGCAGCCGACCCGGCCTGGCGCGCATCGCGCTGCGCTTCGTCGCCGGTGCACCGTCGTGGCTGCTGCTGCACGCGGGCCATGCGCTGGTCGCCATCCGCCGCGACGGCAAGGCGCTGCACGACCTCCTGGCCGGCACCCAGGTGGTGCTGGCGCCCGAGGCTGCGGCGGCGATGCCGGCCTGGGCGCGTTACTGGCTGTGGGCCCAGGCCCTGGTGCTGGGCACCGCGGTCATGGCCGTGGGCACCCAGTACGTGCTCCTGCTGGCCGAGGCCTGGCAGGCCGGCCTGCCCTGAAACGCGTTCAGACCTCGAGCGCGCCGGTGGTCGGCGGCGCCGGCTCGTCGGCCAGGCCGAAGATCTCGCGCCAGCCGTGGTAGTAGAACGCGAACAGCATCGCGTACACGCCCAGCATCACCAGGAACATCAGCGGGAACATCACCAGCAGCATCAGCACCGGGCTGGCCATCGCCAGCAGCCCCAGCAGCAGGCCCAGCACCAGGCCGACCACCAGCACGGCGAAAAAACCCGCCACGCTCAGCACCAGCGCGAAACCCAGCAGCGGCAGGAAGTTGCGCAGCGCGGCCAGGGCGCCCGCGACCACCGAAGTGGCCACGTCCACGTCGCGCAGCGCGGCGGTGGCCAGGGCCAGCATCGAGGCGTGCAGCCAGGTGGCCATCACGATCGCCACCACCGGCAGCCACAGGAAGGTCGCCGGCGAAGTGGTTTCCATCAGCGCCTGCAGCGCCGCCATGTCCGGTTCGCCGCCCACCGGGGTGGCCATGGCGATGGCGAAATAGTCCCGGAAGAACTGGCCCAGCGGCGTCAGCAGCAGCAGCGCCACGATGCCCAGGTAGACCAGGGAATAAGCCAGGGAGGTCAGCACCATGCGCTTGCCGCCCTGGCCGCGGCCATAGGCGTTGAAGACGTCGCTGGCCGAGGCGGGCAGGCCGCGGTCGGTGGCGTCCACCACCCGGAACAGCCCGCCCATCAGCGGCGGCAGCGCCACCCAGTTGACCAGGGTGACCAGCGCCATGAGCACCATCATCCCGGTCGGCGAAGGCTTGGCGACCACCTGCAGGAACATCTGGGCCAGCGAGATGGCGGCGACCACCACGATCATCAGCGCGATCGCGCCGAACAGCGCCTTGGGATTGCGGCGGCCGACGTCGAGCGATTTGCGCAGCCAGCGGAAGGGGGCGGCCATGCCCACGGTGGAAGGACTCATTGGTTTCAGGCTCCGTTGCGGGCGCGCTGGCGCGCCAGGTGGATGAAACGTCGCAGCACGCGCCGGGCCGCCGGGGTCGGGCGGACACCCTGCGCGAGTTCCTGCGGGCAGGTGCCTTCCTTGCGCAGCGCGTCGGCGCGCGCACGGATATAGCCCCTCATCATGCCGACGCTGAACTCGGGGTGGAACTGCACGCCCCAGGTGGCTTCACCCCAGCGGAAGGCCTGGCAGTCATCGCGGCCCGAGGCGGCCAGCACGCGGGCGCCGGGTGGCGGCCGGACCACCGTCTGCAGGTGCGTGGCCTGGGCCGGCACCCGGTCGGGGAAGCCGTCGAACAGGGGGTCGTGCCCGGCGCCGTCGGCCAGGTCCAGGCAGACCGTGCCCATCTCGCGGCCCTGCGGGTTGTCGTCGACCTGGCCGCCCAGGGCGTGGGCGATCAGCTGGTGGCCGTAACAGATGCCGAACAGGGAATGGCCGGCTTCGGCGGCCCCGCGCAGCCAGTCGGCCGTGCGCTCGGACCAGGGCTGCCGGTCGGTGACCATGGCGCCCGAGCCGGAAACAAGCACGCCGGCGTACCCACCGGGCTTGGGCAGCTCTTCGTCCTCGAAAACCCGCACCAGCTGCGCTTCCCGGCCCGACAGGCCGGCGGCCACGCGGATCCAGTGGCCAAAACTGCCGTGGCGGCGAAGGCTCGGGACCGGATCGCCGGTTTCAAGGACGAGGAAGGACTTCATAAGGGTTTGCAAAGGCGACAACGCAGGCGGCGGCTATACTAGCCTGCTTTGCACAGGGCGAAACCGCGATGACCGCACCCACCTTCCAGGAGATGATCCAGCGCCTGAACCAGTACTGGGGCGACCAGGGTTGTGTCCTGGTGCAGCCGCTCGACCTCGAGGTCGGCGCCGGCACCTTCCACCCCGCCACCTTCCTGCGCGCGCTGGGGCCGGAGCCGTGGAATGCCGCCTACGTGCAGCCCTGCCGCCGCCCCACCGACGGCCGCTACGGCGAAAACCCCAACCGCCTGCAGCGTTATTACCAGTACCAGGTGGTGCTCAAGCCCAATCCCGACGACATCGTCGAGCGTTACATCGGCTCCCTGAAGGCGCTGGGCATCGACCCGCTGGTGCACGACCTGCGTTTTGTCGAGGACAACTGGGAATCGCCGACACTGGGCGCCTGGGGCCTGGGCTGGGAAGTCTGGCTCAACGGCATGGAAGTCACCCAGTTCACCTATTTCCAGCAGGCCGGCGGCATGGAGTGCCGCCCGGTGACGGGCGAGATCACCTACG
>CAZXTV010000048.1:0-2270 GCA_964643705.1 uncultured Arenimonas sp.
CACGCCATGCACCAGGATGCCGCCGCCGACCAGGAACATGGCCGCCGTGCCGAGCACCGACAGCGATTTCATCAGCCACGGCGCCGCGGCCAGGATGCCGCGGCCGGCCGTCTGTTTCCAGCGCTCCACCTGCGCGTTGAGGTACAGGCCGGCGTCGTCGAGCTTGACGATGCCGGCGACCAGGCCATAAACGCCCACGGTCATCAGCACGGCGATCGCGGCCAGCACGCCCAGCTGCACGCTGAAAGGCTTGCCGGCCGCGGTGCCGAGCGTCAGCACGATGATCTCGGCCGAAAGGATGAAGTCGGTTCGGATCGCGCCCTTGATCTTGTTCTTCTCGAACGCGACCAGGTCGATCTTCTCGTCCGCCGCCGCTTCCAGGAGCTGGGCGACCTCGGCTTCCTTTTCCTCCGGTGAGTGCAGGAACTTGTGCGCAAGCTTTTCCACGCCCTCGTAACACAGGTAGGCACCACCGGCGAGCATCAGCGTGATGATGATCGGCAGGTCCCAGCCCTGGTTTCGCAGCCAGGTTTCCAGGGCCACGATGGCCAGCGCGCCGGGCACCAGGATGAGCTTGTTGCGCGCCGAACCCTTGAAGACGGCCCAGACCACCGGCAGTTCGCGGTCTGGCTTCACCCCCGAAACCTGCTGGGCATTGAGCGCCAGGTCGTCACCGAGCACGCCGGCGGTTTTTTTGGTGGCGACCTTGGTCATCACCGCCACGTCGTCGAGCAGGGTGGCGATGTCGTCGAGCAGGGCGAGCAGGCTGGAGGCCATGGAAAGTTCCGCGGAAATCAGGCGCCGATTCTGGCAGCCCCGATCCGGGCTTGCCAGCCACGCCCCGTGGCGGGCTAAATGGCCGCATCCCGTTGGAGACCCGCCATAGGCGGACTGAGCATGCCGACCCTGTTGTTCAACCTGCGCAACGTGCCCGAAGACGAAGCCGACGAGGTGCGCGCCGTGCTGGACGCGCGGCACATCGACTACTACGAAACCAAGCCCAGTCTCTGGGGTGTGTCCGGCGGCGGCCTGTGGCTGGCCGACGACAGCCAGGCCGAGGTCGCCAAGGCGCTCCTGGCGAGCTACCAGGCCGAGCGCGGCGAGCGCATGCGCCGTGAACGCGCCCAAGCCATTGCCGAGGGTCGTGCGCCAAGCGCCTGGTCGGCTTTCCGCGACGATCCCCTGCGGGCCCTGGCAACGGTGCTGGGCATCCTGCTGATGCTGGGCCTGGTCACGCTGCCGTTCCTGTTCTTCAGCCGTGGCTGAGTCGTCCGGACCGGCAGCGCCGGCGCGCCGCCCGTTGTTCCTGCGCCTGCCAGCGGCGCTGCGCGTGCCGATGGCGGCGCTGGGGTTCATGGTCAACACCCTGGTGCACGGCCCGGTGCTGATCCTGGCGGGCCTGGTGAAGCTGCTGCCGGTGCCGACGGTGCAGCATTGGCTTGAGCACCGGATTCCGGGCATCGCCGAAAGCTGGATCGCGATGAACAGCGCGATGATCGACGGCTTCACCCGCACCCGCTTCCTGGTCGAGGGCCTGGACACCCTGCGGCCTGGCGGCCACTACCTGGTGCTGGCCAACCACCGTAGCTGGGTCGATATCCCGGTGCTGCAGAAGATTTTCAACCGGCGGATCCCGCTGCTGCGGTTTTTCCTGAAGCGGCAGTTGATCTGGGTGCCGGTGCTGGGCCTGTGCTGGTGGGCGCTGGATTTCCCCTTCATGCAGCGTGCGACCAAGAGCCAGCTGGCGCGCCGGCCCGAACTGGCCGGGCGCGACCTGGCGGTGACCCGCCGCGCCTGCGAGAAGTTCAGGCACCTGCCGGTGTCGATCATGAATTTCGTCGAGGGAACCCGCTTCACCCCCGCCAAACACGCTGGCCAGGCGTCGGCGTATCGCCACCTGCTGCGGCCCAAGGCCGGCGGCGCGGCCTTCGTGCTGGGTGCGATGGGCGATGCGCTCGACGGCGTGCTTGATGTCACCGTGCACTACGACCTGGCGCAGCCGAGCCTGGCGGACCTGTTCGCCGACCGTATCCGCACCGTGCGCGTGCGCGTGGTCGAACGCGCCATCCCGGAAGGCTTCGTCGGCGCCGACTACGAGGGCGACCGCGAATTCCGCCGGCGCTTCCAGGCCTGGCTGAACCAGATCTGGATTGAAAAGGACGCCTGCCTGCAGGGCTGGGGCGATTCCCACGTCAGCCCGGGAGCTGACGCAGGCCGCTAGAGCTGGCTGGCGGCGAAGGTGTCGCAGCGCTTCACGTCACCTGATTCGA
>CAZXTV010000048.1:2280-9766 GCA_964643705.1 uncultured Arenimonas sp.
GCCGATGCGGAACCAGCGCACACGCTGGGCGGCGCTGCCGTGGGTGAACGAATCGGGCACCACCTGGCCCTGGCCCTGGCGCTGCAGGGTGTCGTCGCCGATGGCGGTGGCGGTGTTCATGGCTTCCTCGAGGTCGCCCGTTTCAAGCCAGGCGTGCCGGCGCTGGGCATGATGGGCCCACAAGCCGGCGTAACAGTCGGCCTGCAGCTCCTGGCGCACCAGCGGGCCTTCCGCGCCTTCAACGTTGCCGCCGCGCTGGCGGATGTCGTTGACCCGGCCCGTGGTGCCGGTAAGCGTCTGCACGTGGTGGCCGACTTCGTGCGCGATCACGTAGGCCTCGGCGAAGTCACCGCCGCCGCCGAGCCGGCGTTCCATCTGCTCGAAAAAGCTCAGGTCGATGTAGACCTTCTGGTCGGCCGGGCAATAAAAGGGCCCGACCGCGGCGCTGGCACCGCCGCAGGCCGACTGCACCTGGCCACTGAAGAGCACCAGCCGGGCCGGCGTGTACTGGCTGCCGCTGGCTTCGAAGATCGCGCCCCAGACGTCCTCGGTTTCACCCAGGATGCTGGCGACGAACTGCGAGGCTTCGTCGTCCACGGGCGGGGCGTCGCCCGGGCCGGCGGACCCGGCGGGCATCTGCTGCTGCACCTGCGTCACCAGCCCCAGCAGTTCCATCGGGCTCTTGCCCAGCAGCAGGCCGATCACCACCACGGCGGCGACGCCGCCCAGCCCGAGCTTCATGCCGCCACCACCGCCGCGGCGGCCGCGGATGTCCTGGACGTTGCTGCTACGCCGTGCGCTGCGCCACTTCATGGACTTGCCTCCGCGGGGAATGGATCGATTGTGGGCTATCGCGCCTGGGCAGGCGAGGGACGGTCTGCCCGCAGCGCCTGGAGCACCTTCCGGCCGGCCCGTCCGTCCGCCGGCAGGCCCAGGCGGGCCTGTTCAAGCGCCAGGGCCTCGCGCGTGAGCTTGCCGACCATGCCGTCGACCGGACCGATGTCGTGGCCCAGGTCGACCAGGTACTGCTGCAGTTCGCGGCGCTCGGCGCGCGACAGGCCGGGGTCGTCGGTCGGCCAGGCCGCCCTGAGCCCGTCGGCGCCACGCAGGCGGTCGGACAGCAGTGAAATGGCCAGCGCATAACTTTCGGCGGCGTTGTAGGAGTAGATGGCGTCGTAATTGCGGAAGACGATGAAGGCCGGACCCTGGGCCCCGGTGGGCACCAGCAGCGCGGCGGCGCGGTCGTCGGCGGGCAGTTCGCCGCCGTCGGCACGGACCAGGCCACGGCTGCGCCAGGCCGACAGCGGCCGGCGCGTGGTGCGGCCGTTCACCGAAGTGTCGAAACCAGCGGGCAGGGTGACTTCATGGCCCCAGGCCTGACCGCTGCGCCAGCCGGAGCGCTTGAGGTAGTTGGCCGTCGACGCCAGGGCGTCGGGCACCGAGCCGACCAGGTCGCGCCGGCCGTCGCCGTCGCCGTCCACGGCAATGCGGGCATAGGTCGAGGGCATGAACTGGGTGTGCCCGAAGGCGCCTGCCCAGGAGCCGGTGAGGTTGCTGGCCGACAGGTCGCCGGACTGGACCAGCTTGAGCAAGGCGAACAATTCACCGCGGAAGAATTCCTGGCGACGGCCGGCGCAGGAAAGTGTCGCCAGCGAGCGCATCAGCGACTTGCTGCCGAAGGTCCGGCCGTAGTCGCTTTCAACGCCCCATACGGCCACCACGGTGGCGGGATCGACGCCGTATTGCGATTCAATGCGCTCGAGCAGGTCGGCGTGTTCGTCGAGCAGGGCGCGGCCGTCGTCGACGCGTTGCTGGTCGACCAGGCCCGCCAGGTAATCCCAGAGCGGGGTCCGGAACTCCGGCTGGTAGTCCAGCGCTTCGAGTACCGATGGGTCGGCAACCAGGCCGGCGGTGTGTTCGCGGAACAGGGCGTCGCCGATCCCGGCCGCGCGGGCCTGGGGCTGGAGGCGTTCCAGGCAGCCGGCGAGCCCTGCCGACGCGAGGCTGGGGCCGGCGGCGAACGCGAGCACAAGGGTGGACAGCACGTGGGGGATTGGCATGCGGGCTACTTTGCCAGCCCCGGTCTGAATCGTCGCCCATGTGCCGCGTTATGCTCCCCGGGACCCATCCTCCGGAGGTTCGCCATGTCCCGTCCCACCCTGGCCCGCTTGTTCCCTTGCTTGATCCTGCTTCCGGCCCTGGCGTTTGCCGGCGCCGCGCTGGCCGCCGACAAGGCCCAGGGGTCCGCGGAATCCCCGGCGCCCGATTCGGCCGCGGCCAACCTCGCTTTCGCGGCGGCGCTGGAAGCCTGCGTGGAAGCAAGCCACCAGTCGCCCCATCCCTTCATGCGTGATTTCGTCATCGAACACACCGTCAGCGGCAAGGACGGCGAGCTGTGCGACTACCGCCAGACCATGCCCGGCGACATGCACATGCAGTGCCGGCTGGACGAAGCCGGGCGTACCGGCCTGGCGGCTGAATTCCGCGAACTGGCCGAGGGCCGCATGAGCGGCGGCACCGGCGAACAGCCGTCGTGGTCGGGAAACTGCACGGTGATCACCTCGGACGGCGAACGCATCGAACTCGACAAGGACTGAGCCGCCTGCACAGGAAAGGATTCCCATGGAGCTGAACTTCACGATCGGCATCATCGCCATCACCGCGCTGGTGTCATGGCTGGCCTTCAAGAACGAAAACCTGCTGCAGCGGCTGCTGCTGTGGCCGCCGGCAGTGACGCGCGGGCGTGAATTCCATCGTTTCGTCACCTACGGCTTCGTGCATGGCGACTTCATGCACCTGGCCTTCAACATGATCACGCTGTATTTCTTCGGGCGGCTCATGGAAGGTTTTTTTGCCCAGTACCTCGGTCCCGTCGGTTTCGTCGGGTTCTACGTCTCGGCCCTGGTGGTGTCGGCCCTGCCGAGTTACCTGCGCCATCGCAACGATCCCAACTACGCCACGCTCGGCGCCTCGGGCGCGGTTTCCGCGGTGCTTTTCGCCTTCATCCTGCTCCAGCCCTGGCAGATGATCTTCGTTTACGTGATCCCGGTGCCGGCGATCATCTATGCGCTGCTTTACGTGGGTTATTCCATCTACGCCGAACGCAAGCAGGCCGACCGCATCAACCACAGCGCCCACCTGGCCGGCGCGGCCTACGGCGTGCTGTTCA
Organism: uncultured Arenimonas sp.; assembly: GCA_964643705.1. Taxonomy (GTDB): domain Bacteria; phylum Pseudomonadota; class Gammaproteobacteria; order Xanthomonadales; family Xanthomonadaceae; genus Arenimonas. The sequence goes on from CAZXTV010000048.1 coordinate 5,450, forward strand.
CGGTGATGATGGAACCGCGGGTGCTCGGCCACTTCTGGCAAACCCTGCTCAATCCCTGAGCGGAAGCTCCACGGCGGCATGCGAGAATGCGCCATGACCTCATTCTCAGAATTCGCGCTGCCCGCCGCCCTGGCCCAAACCCTGGCTTCCCTGGGTTTTGACACCCCCACGCCGGTGCAGGCGGCAAGCCTGCCGGCGCTGCTGGAAGGGCGGGACGTCAGTGCCCGCGCCCGGACCGGCAGCGGCAAGACCGTCGCCTTCGGGCTGGGGCTGCTGGCGCGGGTGGATGCCGGCGAAGGCGGCGTGCAGGCCCTGGTGCTGTGCCCGACCCGCGAACTGGCCGACCAGGTGGGCAAGGAAATCCGTCGCCTGGCGCGCCAGTTGCCCAACCTGAAGGTGTCGGTGTTCTGCGGCGGCGTGCCCCTGCGGCCGCACCTGGCCTCGCTGGTGCATCCGCCGCAGGTGGTCGTTGGCACGCCCGGGCGGCTGCAGGAGTTGATGGACGAGGGTGCCCTGGTGCTCGAGGGCCTGCGCGTGGCCGTGCTCGACGAAGCCGACCGGATGCTCGACATGGGGTTTGCCGACGCCATCACCGGCATCCTGGGCCAGGCGCCGGCCTCGCGGCAGACCCTGCTGTTTTCGGCCACCCTGCCCGAAGCGGTGCGGGACCTGGGCGCGCGCTACCAGCGCGATCCGGAATGGATCGAAGTGGCCGACCCCGAGGGCGAAGCCATCGAACAGCGTTTCTACGAGGTCGAAGCGCCGCGCAAGGCCGACGCCGTGGCGCTGCTGCTGGGCGACCTGGCGCCGGAATCGGCCCTGGTTTTCTGCAATACCCGCCGGGACGTCGCGCAGCTGCACGAAGACCTGCAGCAGCGGGGTTTCGCGGCCCTGGCCCTGCACGGCGACCTCGACCAGCGCGAACGCGACGAAGTGCTGGTGCAGTTCGCCAACGGCAGCTGCCGGGTGCTGGTGGCCACCGACGTGGCGGCCCGCGGCCTGGACATCGTGGGCTTGCCGCTGGTGATCAGCCACGGCCTGGCCAGCGACGTCGACATCCACACCCACCGCATCGGCCGCACCGGCCGGGCAGGCCTGGCCGGCCGCGCACTGGCCCTGGTATCGGGCGAAGAACGCCGCCGGGTCATCCCGATCGAAGAGGGCCTGGGCGAAGCGGTGCGCTGGGAGCGCATCGACCTGTCCCGGCGCCCGGCGCGACCGCCGCTGCCGGCCATGCAGACCCTGGTGATCGACGCCGGCCGGCAGGACAAGCTGCGCCCCGGTGACGTGGTGGGCGCCCTGACCGGCGCCGGCGGACTGGAGGCTGCGGCGATCGGCAAGATCGCCGGATTTGCGACCCGGACCTACGTCGCGATCGAGCGCAGCCAGGTCCAGAAAGCCATGGACAGGCTGCGTACGGGCAAGGTCAAGGGCCGCAGCTTCCGGATCCGGAAGCTGGGCTGATGCCGGTGGCGCCGCCGGGCGCGGCTGCGCAACGCCCAGCGCGTTTCAAAATGCACGGTCACCTTGTCAGCGCGCCTGCACGGCGACGCTGGCTGCCGGGTTGCGGGCGGCGCGGCGGCGGTTGATCTCGGCGTCCAGGCGGCGGTATTCGGTGCTGCCGATCTCACCGGCCATGACCAGCTCCCAGAGCTGGATGGCCAGCTCGTCGTCCAGGACCTGCCGGGTGGGGAAGGGGATGACGATGCCCATGGTGTTCTCCTCTTTAAGTCGGGGGATGCGGCTTTCGGGCAAAGCGCTGCATTTTCCGTGCCATTTCCCGGGCATGCCCGGCCGGCTGGCGGGAATAACGGCGGCCGACCCCCACGGGGGACACCCGGGAGCAGCCTGGACCCCCACATCTTCAGGTCGTGCCGCTGTCCCGGACGCCGCCGGGTGCGCCCGGCCAGGATGACTTGCCCGTCCCGCCGTGCCAGCATGCGCGCCACTTCTGACGCGGCGCGGCACCCATGCGAGTCAACAAGCACATCGCCGAAACCGGCTACTGCTCCCGCCGCGAGGCCGACCGCCTGGTGTCCGAGGGGCGGGTCAGCGTCAACGGCGTCCGGGCCGGCATCGGCACCCAGGTCGGTCCCGAGGACGAGGTCCAGGTCGACGGCCAGGGGCTCAAGACCCGCGAGGCGCGTCCGGGGCGACGCCGCCACGTGTACATCGCGCTGTACAAGCCGGTGGGCGTCACCTGCACCACCGATGCGTCGGTGAAGGGCAACATCGTCGACTTCGTCGGCCACGACCAGCGCATCTTCCCGATCGGCCGGCTGGACAAGGACAGCGAGGGCCTGATCCTGCTGACCAGCAACGGCGACATCGTCAACGGCATCCTTCGCGCCGAAGAAAAGAAGGAAAAGGAATACCTGGTCGGCGTGAACAAGGCCGTGACCGACGAGTTCCTGCGCGGCATGGCCAGGGGCGTGCGCATCCACAACCAGATGACCCTGCCGTGCCGCACCCGCAAGATCGCGCGCTACGGGTTTTCGATCGTGCTTACCCAGGGCCTGAACCGGCAGATCCGGCTGATGGCCGCCGCCTTCGACTACCGCGTGACCCAGCTGCGCCGCATCCGCATCGCCAACGTGAAGCTCGCCGAACTCAAGCCTGGTCGCTGGCGGAACCTGACCGACGCCGAACTGCGCGGCCTGCTGCCCGAGCATGCCGACTGGTAGCCGCGGCGGTGTTACGCTCCGCGCCCAAGCCGATCGTCAGGGCCAGCCCATGTTCCGCCACTGCCTGTTCATCACCTTGCTGTTGCTGCCGCCCGTGGGCATGTCCGCCGCGGTGGCGCCGCTGCCCGCGCCGCGCGCCCTCGACGCCCCGCCCGCACAGGCGACCGGCACGGCCACTGGCATGGCCTTCGAGGTGCTTGAACCAGGGCCCGATCCGGACAACCTGGTGCGCGAACCTGTCATCGAATACCGGATCGATGGCTGGAGCGCGGACGGCGTGACGCGCTTCAATGGCCGCGCGTCGGGCCCGACGGTTTCGCCGCTCCGCGAACTGGTGCGTTTCCAGCCGGGCCTGGCCCGGGCCCTGCTGACCACCCCTGTGGGCGAGACGCGGCGATGGTGGATCAGTGCCGACGCCATGGCGCCGGGCTACCCGGGAATGCCGGCGCTGGCGCATGTCCTGGACGTCACCGTGCTGGGCGGCAGCGACCCCACCCGCGCACCGGCGGACGTGGCCGCCGTGCCGGGCGACGCCATCCTTACGCCCAGCGGCCTGGCCTACAAGGTGCTGGCGCAGGGCAAGGGTGGCGCCCGGCCTGCGCCCGGTGACGTCGTGCTGGTGCACTACACCGGCTGGACGCCGGATGGCCGGGTGTTCGACAGCTCGGTGCGACGGGGCAGCCGCGCTTCGCTGCCGCTGGACCGGGTGATTCCCGGCTGGCGGGAAGGCATGGCCCTGATGTCCCGCGGCGACCGGTTCCGCTTCTGGATCCCGGGTCCGCTGGCCTACGCGTCCACGCCCGTGCCTGGCGCGCCCACCGGCATGCTGGTCTTCGACGTCAGCCTGTACGGGTTTGCTTCCCCGGCGCAGGCCGAGGCATACGGCGGCAACGTGATGGCCGCCGACCCCGAGGCGCTGCCGGAACGCTAGCCGTCCGGGCGCAGCAGCCAGCGTGCGGCCGAGCCGCCGGCCAGCCGGCCGCTGGCGAAACACGCCGTCAGCAGGTAACCGCCGGTGGGCGCTTCCCAGTCGAGCATTTCGCCGGCGGCGAACAGGCCGGGGCGCTCGCGCAGCATCAGCCCTTCGTCCAGGGCTTCGAGCCGGATGCCGCCGGCGGTGGAAATGGCTTCGGCCAGCGGGCGAGGCGAGCGCAGGCGCAGGGGCAGGGCCTTGATCGCCGCCGCCAGGGCCTCCGGGCTGCCGTTGAGGACATTGGCGGGCAGGACTTCGCGCAGCAGGCCGGCTTTCACCCCGGAAAGGCCGGCCTGGCGGCGCAGGTGTTCGCTCAGGCTGCGGCCATCCCGGGGGCGGGCGAGGTCGCGGGCCAGGCGATCGGGCGTGCGTCCCGGTACCAGGTCCGCCAGCAGCAGCGCCTCTCCGTCACGTGCGATGGTGTCGCGCAGCTGGGCGGACAGCGCATAAACCAGGCTGCCCTCGAGGCCGGTGGCGGTCGCCACGCATTCGCCCTGGCGCCAGTGTGGCGGGCCGCTGCCGGCCAGGGCGAGGCGCACGGGTTTGATCGGTGCGCCGGCGAAACGCCCGGCGAAGTGCTCGCTCCAACCAATATCGAAGCCACAGTTGGCGGGCTCCAGTGGGGCGATGTCCACCCCGGCGGCGGCCAGGGGAACGGTC
>CAZXTV010000049.1:0-9730 GCA_964643705.1 uncultured Arenimonas sp.
GCCGGGCTGTTGGGCCGCACGTCCTTCATCAGGTGGTCGAACAGCATGCCGACCAGGTCGATGGCGTCGCTGTCCTCTTCGGGCAACGCGGGTGGCTTGCCGTCGGGGGTGGCCTGCCTTAGCTGGGCCAGCAGGTCCTGCTTGAGATGGTTGACGGTGCGCACGGCTGGTTTGCCGTTGTCCATCACCGGTGCCGGCGCTTTTTTCAGCATCAGGGCCAGGGCTTCCTGCACCAGGGCCGGTTCAACCAGCACGGCGTTGCCGGGCGCCGGGCGGGCACCGCCACCGCCGGAACCACTGCCCACCAGTTTGCCCAGCAGCTGTCGCCGGCCGGCAAGCAGGTGCCGCATCTGCATGAAGTTGTCTTCGCCCGCGCCGCCGCCCGGGTCTGCACGCCCGGTCCCGGAACCCCGGCCATCGCGGCCACCCGCGGCGTCGTCGCCCTGGCCGCCCTTGGCCTTCGCCGGGCCGGTGGTCGTGGCGGTCGGTCGCGCCCGCACCGGCACGTAGTGCAGGTTCGGCAGCACGCCGTGGCGCGCGAGGTAGGTGTTGATCGACTCGATGAAGATGCCGTAGAGCGGTGACAGGTGCCTTTCGAAGGTGCGGTAGAGCAGCGCCCGGTGTTCGGCGTTCAATTCAAGGCACTCGGCCGCCTGGCGCAACATGCGGCACAGGGCGTGCGGACCCACCGGCAGGCTTTCGGCGTCGAAGGCCGGCTTGCCGGCCAGCACGCCGAAGCGCTGGCCCAGCAGGTAAAGCGGCAGGCTGTTGCGGACCTCGATGCGACTGGAAACCTCGGTCAGCACCGTCGCTTCGTCCAGCTCGAGATTGTCGACCAGGGCCATTTCGTCGCGATTGAGCCGGAAGCCGCCGATCAGCGCCTTCTGGCCCGCCGCGTCACGGACGCAGGCCAGTTCGGCCTCAAGCGCGATCAGGAACCGTGGCACCAGGTCGGGGCGGGTGCGCTTGACCAGCCGCTGTGCCTCGAGCCAGCGGGTCTGGGCGGTATTGGTGCGCGCCTGCTCGGCGTACTTGAACAGCTGCTGCTCGAACTCGTTGAGCGTGCCGACCAGCGTGCGTTCGACTTCATCGGACGCATACTCAAGCACACCTCCGAGGAGGCTACGGACCCGATCCGGCAATGGCCGCGACGCCAGCGTCGGTGCCGGCGGGTGCGGAGGTGCTGCGGATGCGGACATCCGTCTCTCCGTCGTGTCCCCCTGCGCGTTTCTCGCCACACCGGGGCGCCCGCGCCTTGGGCGGTGCCCCCGGCGACGCGGGCGGCGCCGGTGGCACGGGGCACTAGCGCCCGGCGTTCCAGACCAGGGCCAGCACCCCGCTGCGTCCGGGCGTGTTGTAACCCTGAACGAGCGTGTAGTCGCGATCGGTCAGGTTCTCGACGCGTGCCTCGAGCCGCCAGCCCGGCGAAAGCGTCCAGGCCAGGCGCAGGTGGGCGATGGCATACGCCCCCGGGTCGCCGCCGAAGTCGCGCCGGGACGAGGCGTAGTCGCCGTCCAGGCCCACTTCCAGGCCGTTGCCGAAGGAATAGCCAATGTCCACGTGCGCCTTGTGGCGGGCGCGGCGCAGCAGGGCCAGTCCGGTGGCCAGGTCCTCGGTGTCGAGCCAGGCCAGGTTGCCGCCGAAGGTCCAGGCGGCGCCGTCGAAGCGGTATTCGAGCTCGACGCTGTCCATGCGGGCCCGGTTGATGTTGATGGCGTTGTTGGTGCCCGGGGCCGCGAAGGCGATCAGGTCGCGTACGCGCGTGCGGTAGGCGGACAGCTCCAGGCGGTGGCCAGCGGCCGGGGCCAGCGAGAGGCCCGCCTCCCAGGTGTCCGAATGCTCAGGGCGCAGGTCCGGGTTGCCGGCGAAGCCATAGCCGGTGTCGGGGTAATAGAGTTCGTTGAAGTTCGGTGCCCGGAACCCTTCGCCCCAGGAAAGGCGCAGCAGCGCATCGGCCGCGAAGTTCCAGCCCCAGGCCGCGTTGGCGGTGGTGGCGCCGCCGAACTGGTTGCTGTGGTCGCGGCGCAGGGAGAGGTCGAGCAGCTGGCGGCCCCAGCGCCCACCGTAGCCGGCGAACGCGGCGCGGCTGCTGCGGTTGCGCGAGAAGGTCTGGCCGTCGAAGACGTTCGAGGAAATGCCCTCTTCGTCCTGCCAGTTCACGCCCAGGTTGAGCGTGCCCGAGGGGCCCAGCGCCACGCTGTTGACCCAGTCCAGGCTGGTGCGTCGGCTGCGGAAGGCGTTCGAGAAGCCCGAAACCGTGTCCAGGTCCTCGCGGGCGTGGCCCAGGGCCAGCTGGTGGCTCCAGCGGGCGCCCAGTTCGCCACCCAGGCTCAGGCCGGCCGAACTGTTGCGCGCCCGCGTGTCGCCCTGGTCGAATTCGACGTCGGCTTCGGTCGCCACCGCGCTGAAGGCCAGGCGCTGGCTGCCCAGGGTGGTCCGCCCGCGCAGGCCCAGGTTGAAGTTGCGGTAGCCGTCGTCGTCGGGGTCGTAGCCCCAGTTGTCGGCATTGGTGGCCGAAAAGCCGCGCAGGCGCTGCCAGCCGGCGGTGACGCCGAAGCCGCGATCATCAGTGCCCACGCCGGTGCCGGCGCTGGCGCCGACGCGGCCGTAGCTGCCGGCGAAAATCCGGGCCGACGCCGCCGACGGGTCGCGGGTGAACACATGGATGACGCCGGCGACGGCGTCCGATCCCCAGATCGCCGCGCGCGGCCCCCGCCCGATAACGATGCGCTCGATATGCTCCCACCGCAGGTGGGCGACAAAGAACACGCCCTGGCCGGTGGACGACACGCGCACGCCGTCGACCAGCACCAGCGTGTGCGGGGCGTTGCCGCCGCGCAGGAAAACGGTGCTGGCGCTGCCGGGGCCGCCGGTGCGGGCGATGTCCACGCCGACCTGCCGGCCCAGCAGGTCGATAAGCGAAGGGGCCTGGCTGGCTTCGATCTGCTCGCGCGTGATCACCGTGACCGAGGCCAGGGTTTCACTGACCGGGCGTTCGACGCGGTTGGCGGTGACCTGCACCGCGTCCAGCGTGCGGGCCTCCTGGGCCAGGGCCGGGGTGGAAAGGGACAAGACGATGGCCGCGCACAGCGCGCGGCGATGGCAAGGGAAAAACATGGTGGTGGAACCTCCTGTGGCGCTCACCCGCGGGTCGTGGCGCGCGCGGGGACAGGAGGCAAAACGCGCAGGGCAGGGGCCATGGCGTCGCCCCGTCGCCCACCGCGACGCGCCGTGATGGCCGCCGGGCAAGCCGGCAGCCAGCCCCCGGCCGGTCTCCGGGCTTGCCAGTGGCGCGACGGGCGTCGCGCCGGACCTTCCGCCTTCCCATGCCCGGGGGCACAGTGGCTTGCTGGAGGGCTTAACTGGCCTACCGTTGCGGGGGCAGCGCCGGATTTGGACCGGCTTCCCGAGCACCAGGGGCGGGTGAATTCTAGATCAAGACCGGGTCAGTCGTCTCGGTCGGCGTCGTAGCCATCGAGCTGGCCATCGCCGCCGACGTGCAGGCGTACGGTGATTGGCCGGCAGCAGACGAAACAGTCCTCCACGTACTCGGCGTCGCCGGCCGACGGGTCGGCCAGGGTTTCGAATCGTTCGCCGCAGTGCGGGCAGGTCAGGACGATGGTGTCGAGCATGGGGCCAGCCTGCCGCGCCCGGCCTTAGCGGGGCGTGAGCGGCCGCTCAGTCCTTCAGGAACAGGCCGATGACGTCGTTGGTGAAGCGCTGGCCCAGCTCGGTGGGCCGCCAGTGGCTGCCCGTGTTGTCCAGCCAGCCGCGCTGTCGGGCCAGCTCGAGCTCGGCGGCGATCTGGTCGCGGCCCAGGCCGGTGCGCGACTCGAAGTCGGCCAGGTCGAAACCTTCGACCAGGCGCAGGGCGTTGAGCATGTAGTCGAAGGGCCGGTTGGCCGGCGCGATCGGGTCGTCGCCGCCGATGCCGGCCGGCGTGCCGGCGTGGGCCAGGTAGTCGCGTGGGTTCTTGGGTTTCCAGCGGCGGCGGATCTCGCCGCTGGCGCCGAGGCTGATCTTGCCGTGGGCGCCGGCGCCGATGCCCAGGTAGTCGCCGAAACGCCAGTAGTTGAGGTTGTGCGCGCACTGCCGGCCGGGACGGGCATAGGCGCTGACTTCGTATTGGGCGTAACCGGCGGCGGCCATCGCCTCGATGCAGCGTTCCTGGATGTCCCAGGCGCTGTCCTGGTCCGGCAGGCCTTCGGGCGGGCGGGCGGCGAAGGCGGTATTGGGCTCCATCGTCAGCTGGTAGTGCGACAGGTGCGCCGGCTGCAGGGCCACGGCCCGTTCGACGTCGTGCAGGGCCATGGCCAGGTCCTGGCCGGGCAGGGCATACATCAGGTCGAGATTGAGATTGTCCAGGCCGGCGTCCTGGGCCAGCTTCACCGCGCGTTCGGCCTCGGCGCTGTCGTGGATGCGGCCCAGGCGCGCCAGGCAGCCGTCGTCGAAGCTCTGGATGCCGAAGCTCACCCGGTTCACGCCGGCGGCGCGATAGCCTTCGAAGCGGCCGAACTCGGCGGTGCCCGGGTTGCATTCCATGGTGATCTCGGCGCCCGGCGTGAAGCGCAGGCGGGCGCTGCAGGCGTCGAGGATGTCGCCGATGGCCTCGGGCGGGAACAGGCTGGGCGTGCCGCCGCCGAAGAACACGCTGTGCACCGGCCGGCCCCAGACCAGGGGCAGGTCCTGTTCGAGGTCGCGCACCAGCGCGGCGACGTAGTCCCCGATCGGCAGCTCGCCGGTTTTCCCGTGCGAGTTGAAGTCGCAGTACGGGCACTTCTTCACGCACCAGGGGATGTGGATGTAAAGCGACAGCGGGGGCGGGACGAGCATCGGATCAGGCCCGGGCGAGCAGGGAACGCAGCTGCACGATGGCCTGGCCGCGGTGGCTGCACCGGTTCTTGGTGGCGGCATCGAGTTCGGCCGCCGTGCGCCCGTGGCCGGGGTCGAGGAACACCGGGTCGTAGCCGAAGCCTTGCCCGCCGCGCGGCGCCTGCAGCACCTGGCCGAACCAGCGGCCCTCGGCGACCAGCGGCTCGGGGTCGTCGGCATGGCGCAGCAGCACCAGCACGCAGGTGAAGTGGGCCGCACGCTGGCTGTCGGGCAGCGTTCGCATCGCGTCGAGCAGTTTGGCGATGTTGGCCGCGCTATCGCCGTGGGTGCCGGCGTAGCGCGCACTGTGGATGCCCGGTTCGCCGCCCAGCGCCGGCACGACCAGGCCCGAATCATCGGCCAGCGCCGGCAACCCGGTGGCGGCACTCGCATGCCGCGCCTTGATGATCGCGTTCTCGATGAAACTGCGCCCGTCCTCGACCGCGTCGGCCACGCCCAGCTCGCCCTGCGTCACCAACGCATAGTCGAACTCCGCCAGCAGCGGCCTGAGTTCCGCCAGCTTGCCGGCGTTGGATGTCGCGAGTACGAGTTTATTCATGGGGTGGGGTTTCGTTCTTGTACGCGGAAGAAGCGGATTTGAAGAGCGATAAACACGGGTAGAGCAAATGCTGATGTTGAACACCGGAACTCGCGGCGAAGATTCTGGAAACCAGCACAATCGCAGGCGTGGCTGAGCAAATCAGAGAGTAGCTTTATCCGTGTTTATCGCTCTTCAAATCCGATCCTTCCGTGTTGCCGCCTTTTAACTCTCAGGAAGCCAGCGCAGCCCGCTGCAAGGCGACAAGTTCCGACACGCCGCGTTCGGCCAGGACCAGCAGGGCGTCGAGTTCGTCGCGGCGGAAGGCGTGGCCTTCGGCGGTGCCCTGGACTTCGATGAAGCCGCCGCCGTCGTTCATCACCACGTTCATGTCGGTGTCGCAGCCGCTGTCCTCGCGGTAGTCGAGGTCGAGCACGGGCGTGCCCTGCCAGATGCCCACCGACACCGCGGCCACCGCGCCGATGACCGGGTCGCGCGTGATCTCGCCGCGGGCCTTGAGCCAGCTGACCGCGTCGCACAGCGCCACGTAGGCGCCGGTGATGGCCGCGCAGCGGGTGCCGCCGTCGGCCTGCAGCACGTCGCAGTCCAGGGTGATGGTGCGTTCGCCCAGGGCGCGGCGGTCGACGCAGGCGCGCAGGCTGCGGCCGACCAGGCGCTGGATTTCCAGCGTGCGGCCGCCCTGTTTGCCACGCGCGGCCTCGCGGTCGTTGCGGGTGTTGGTGGCGCGCGGAAGCATGCCGTATTCGGCGGTGACCCAGCCTTCGCCCTTGCCGCGCAGGAAACCCGGCACGCGCGGTTCGACGCTGGCGGTGCAAAGCACGCGGGTATCGCCGAAACTGACCAGGACCGAGCCTTCGGCATGCCGCGTGTAGTTGCGCTCGATGCCGATGGCGCGGAGTTCATCGTGGGCGCGGCCACTGGGGCGGTTTGAAGCGGTCATCAGGCGTAATCCGGCAATCTTTGGCCGGCTAGATTACCATTCGGGCTGTTTCCCACGGCCGACGCCCATGATCCGCAGCATGACCGCCTTCGCCGCCTGCGAGCGCGCCGCCACCGGCGGCCAGCTGGCCTGCGAGCTGCGCTCCGTCAACCACCGCTTCCACGAGCTGACCGTGCGCGCGCCCGAGGAACTGCGGGCCATCGAGCCGGCGCTGCGTGAACGGGTGGCCCAAAAGGTCTCGCGCGGCAAGGTGGACCTGGTGCTGCGCTTTCGCCCGGTCGCCGGCAGCCGCGGTGAACTCAAGCTCAACCAGGCATTGCTCGACCAGCTGGCCGAAGCCGCCCAGGGCGCACAGGGCCGCTTCCCCGGGCTGCGTACGGAGTTCACCGAGCTTCTGCGTTACCCGGGCGTGGTCGAAGAAGAAGCCCTGGACCAGGCCGGCCTGCAAGCGGATGCCCTGGCCCTGCTGGACGAGACCCTGGCGGAATTCGTCGCCGCCCGCGAGCGCGAAGGCGCCAAGCTGGCCGCGGTGATGCGCGAGCGCATCGACGGCATCGAACGCATCACCGGCCAGGTCCGCGAATGGCTGCCGGACATCCGCGCCGCCCTGCGCGCCAAGCTCGACGGCAAGCTGGCCGACCTCAAGCTGCCGCTCGATCCGGGTCGCCTGGAACAGGAAGTGGTGCTGAACCTGCAGAAGATCGACGTCGACGAAGAACTCGACCGCCTCGCCAGCCACGTCGCCGAGGCCCGCCGCGTGCTCGACCTGCCCGAGGCCGTCGGCCGCCGCCTGGACTTCCTGATGCAGGAGTTCAACCGCGAGGCCAACACCCTGGGTTCGAAGTCGGTGGACAGCCGGACCACCCAGGCCGCGGTCGAATTGAAGGTGCTCATCGAACAGCTCCGCGAACAGGTGCAGAACCTCGAATGAAAACGCCCCGGGGCACGCTCTTCATCGTCGCCGCGCCCTCGGGGGCCGGCAAGTCCAGCCTGGTCAACGCCGTGCTGGCCAAGGAGCCGGGCATCGCGCTGTCGATTTCCTTCACCTCGCGCGCGCCGCGGCCCGGCGAACGCCACGCCCAGCACTACCACTTCGTCAGCAAGCAGGAGTTCGTGGGCATGGTGGCCGCCGGTGACTTCTTCGAGCATGCCCAGGTGCACGGCGACTACAAGGGCACGGCCAGGCAGTCGGTCGAACCCCAGCTGGCCGCCGGCAAGGACGTGCTGCTGGAAATCGACTGGCAGGGCGCGCGCCAGGTCCGCGAGCAGGTGCCCGACTGCGTCAGCGTGTTCATCCTGCCGCCGTCCCGCGACGCCCTGCAGACCCGGATGCGCAACCGCGGCCAGGACAGCGAAGAAACCATCGCCCGCCGGCTGGCCGCCGCCCGCGAGGAAATGAGCCACTACGACGAGTTCGACTACGTCATCGTCAATGAACACTTCGACGCCGCCGCCGCCGAACTGCGGGCCATCTTCGTCGCCCACCGCCTGCGCCGGGTGGTCCAGGCCCAGCGCCACGCCGGGCTTATCCGCGACCTGCTGGCCTGAACGGCCGGCGGCCGGGGACTGGCCCGGTCCGGCCCTTCGCATTGCACCGCAAATCCGTCGGGGGTAGAATACCCGGTTCGCGTAACTCATTGATTTTCCGTGGTGCCCTGGCCGGGTATCGCGGTCGAGGAGATCCCATGGCCCGCATTACCGTGGAAGATTGCCTGTCCGTCGTGGACAACCGCTTCGAGCTGGTGCTGATGGCGTCCAAGCGCGCCCGCCAGCTGGCCAAGGGCGTCGAACCGCTCCTGGACAACAGCGAAAACGACGACAAGCCCACCGTCATGGCGCTGCGTGAAATCGCCGCCCGCAAGGTCGACCAGGCCATGATCGACGACGTCGAACGCGCCGAGCGCGAGCGCGCCGAGCGCGAGGCCCTGGAATGGGCCGCCGCCGAAGTCGTCGACGACGACCTGGGCAAGGGCGGCGACGACCTGTAACCGTCCGGGCCGGCCTCGCCGGCCCGCTCCGCGGGCACCGGCCCTGCCGGCCCCGCGTGAAGGCAATCGCCTTGGCCGCGCCGAGGCTGCAGCCCCCGGCATTGATGCCTTTCCCGCGCCCGCGTAGGCTGCGGACATGTCCTCCTTTTCCAAGCCAAGACTGGCGGAAGCACCCTGCCCGGACCCCTGTCCGGACGCGGTGGAGGCACTTGAGCGGCGTTTGTCCGAATACCTGCCGGCCGAGCAGGTCAGGCAGGTGCGCCGCGCCTACGAAATCGGCGCCCGCGCCCACGAAGGCCAGCTGCGCAAGTCGGGCGAGGCCTACATCACCCACCCGGTGGCCGTGGCGTCGCTGCTGGCCGAGCTCAGGCTCGACGCCGAAACCCTGTGCGCGGCCATCCTGCACGACGCGCTCGAAGACACGCCGCTGCCGCGCAGCGAGATAGAGCGTGAATTCAGCCCCACCGTCGCCGAACTGGTGGACGGCGTCACCAAGCTCGACAAGCTGCAGTTCCAGGACCGCCAGGAAGCCGCGGCGGAGAGTTTCCGCAAGATGATGCTGGCGATGGCGCGCGACCTGCGCGTCATCCTGATCAAGCTCGCCGACCGCCTGCACAACATGCGCACGCTCGACGCGATGGCGGCCGAGTCACGCCGCCGCATCGCCCGCGAGACGCTGGAGATCTACGCGCCCATCGCCCAGCGCCTGGGCATGAACAAGTTCAAGGCCGAACTGCAGGACCTGGGCTTCCGGGCCCTGCACCCGACGCGGCACGCGGTCATTTCCAGGCGCATCGCCTCGCAGCCGGTGATGCGGCGGGAGGCCCTGGCCACCGTCGAGGCCCAGCTGGCCGCGCGCCTGGCCCAGGAACAGCTGCCGCATTCGCTGGTGAGCCGGGTGAAGGCGCCCTGGAGCATCTACACCAAGATGAAGCAGGAACACAAAAGCCTCGACCAGGTGCTGGATGTGTTCGGTTTCCGCATCGTGGTGCCGGAAGTGATGCAGTGTTACCACGCGCTGGGCGCGGTGCATTCGGTGTACAAGCCGCTTGAAGGCCGATTCCGCGACTTCATCGCCATTCCCAAGGCCAACGGTTACCAGAGCCTGCACACCGTGCTGTTCGGCCCCTACGGCGCGCCGGTGGAAGTGCAGATCCGCACCGAGGACATGGACCTGGTGGCCGAGCGCGGCATCGCCGCGCACTGGGTCTACAAGAGCGCCGGCAGCGGCAGCAGCGCGGCCCAGGCCCGCGCCCAGGACTGGGTGCGCAACCTGATGGACACCCAGCAGAGCGCGGGCTCCTCGCTCGAGTTCCTCGAGAACGTCAAGGTCGACCTGTTCCCGGACGAGGTTTACCTGTTCACGCCCAA
>CAZXTV010000050.1:0-9720 GCA_964643705.1 uncultured Arenimonas sp.
AGGAACTGTTCGAGGCGATCACGCTCAAGCGCCTGGGCATCTACTTCAGCCCGATCCTGCTGCTCAACGTGCGCGGTTTCTACGCGCCGCTGCAGGGCTTCATGGAAACGGTGATCGCCGAGCGATTCATGAACCCCGAACACGCGGCGATGTGGTCGCTCGTGGACCGGGTGGAAGACGTGCTGCCGACCATCAAGGCGACGCCGCCCTGGCGCGAGGACGCGCGCGACTACGCCGTGGTGCGCTAGCCGGTCAGTCGTCCCGGGACGACGAGGGGTCGTCGAAACCGTAACCCGGGCCGGGCATGTCGCCTTCGTCCTCGCCGTCCAGGTGCACGGTTTTCACCGGCGCGGCGACCGGCATGCGCTTGCCCTTGGGCAGCGGCAGCTTGGCCACTTCCTCGCCGGCGGCCAGCACCAGCTCGCTGCGGCGCTCGTCGGGGATTTCCTGCCAATGGCAGCCCAGGATCGCGCCTTCCAGCGCGTAGAGAAGATTCAGGCTGGGCTTGAAGCCGGCGCGCTTGACCCGCACGAAGGCCGCCAGCGCACCCGCCGACTCCAGGTCTTCCTGGCTGCGGATGCCGGTCTGGCGCAGCCACGCCGCCGACTTCGGGCCGATGTTGCGCAGTTTGGTTCCGGTCATGCCTGTGTCCTGTCCCCGGCGATGTCAGGCGGGGCCCAACGTCTGTATGAACGCATCGGCGATCGATTCGAGGCCAGCCTGGTCGTCGGCGTCGAAGCGGTCGGTCACCGGACTGTCCAGGTCGAACACGCCCACGAGCGTCTCGCCAAGGTACAGCGGCACCACCAGTTCCGAACGCGATGCCGCGTCGCAGGGGATATGGCCGGGGAACGCCTCGACGTCGGCGATGCGCTGGGTCTGGCGGGTCTGGGCGGCAGTGCCGCAGACACCGCGGCCCAGCGCGATGCGCACGCAGGCCGGGTGGCCCTGGAAGGGGCCGACCACCAGCTCGGTGCCGTCGTAGAAATAAAAGCCGACCCAGTTGAGCTGCGGCAGCGCGTGGTAGACCAGGGCCGACAGGTTGGCGGCGTTGGCGGTCCGGTCGGGCTCGCCGTGCATCAGCCCGCGGGCCTGCTCAAGCAGCTGGGCATACTGTTCGGCCTTGGTGCCGGTGAGGCTGGACTGCGCGAACATCGGCGCTCCATCGTTCGGGGTCGGGGCGTTATTGTATGGCCTTGCGCCCGGGGGCGCGGGAGGGGCGGGCATGCAATGGAGCGTTGACCAGCTGGCGTCGTTGCCGCGCGAGGACGGCTTCCGCCTGCGCGGCCAGCAGGTGACGCGGCTGGAAACCTTCGTCGACGCGGCTTTCGCCTTCGCCCTGACCTTGCTCGTGATCTTCTTCGAAAGCCTGCCCACCACCTACGACGAACTGCGCGAAGCATTGCGCCGCCTGCCGACCTTCGTCCTGGGTTTCGTGCTGCTGGCCATGTTCTGGAGTGCGCACAATCGCTGGAGCCGGCGTTTCGGGCTCGACGACACGACGTCCACGGTGTGGTCGCTCGGACTGGTGCTGGTGATGCTGGTTTACGTGTATCCCCTGCGCATGGTGATCTCCAGCGGCCTGTGGCTGGCGACCGGTGGCTTCGTGCCCACGGAACTGGTGCTCAGCGGACCGGACGCGGTGTACGACCTGCAATGGGCCTTCATCATCTACGGCATGGGCTTCGGTTGGCTGGCGACCCTGGTCTGGCTGCTCAACCGGCACGCGCTGCGCCGCGCCGACGACCTGGGCCTGGACGCGCTCGAGCGCCATGAAGCGCGCACCGAAGCCGGCGTGCAGGCCATCCTGGCGGCAAGCGCGGCAGTCAGCATCGCCCTTGCCTTCGCGATGATGGCGGTGCCGCGCGACCAGTTCACCTACCTGCTAAGTGGCCTGCCCATGTTCGCCTACCCGCTGCTGGGCATCGTCATCCCGGCGTTCACCGCGCGCCGCCAGCGCATGCGCCCGGTCGCGGCATGAGCCCGGGCGTGTTCGCCCGCGGTTGTTTCGTCACCGGCACCGACACCGGCGCCGGCAAGACCTTCGCATCCACCGTGCTGTTGCACGCCATGCGTCGAGACGGCCACCCGGCGGTGGGCATGAAGCCGGTCGCCAGCGGCTGCACGCGCGAGCACGAAGGCTGGCGCAATGAAGACGCACTGGCGCTGCAGGCCGCCAGCGACCCCAAACCCGACTACCAGCTGGTCAACCCCTACGCCTTGCCGGAACCGACCGCGCCGCAGATCGCCGCCGCGATGGCCGGCGTGCACGTCGAGCTCCCGACCTTGCTTGCCGCCCATACGGCCCTGGCTGCCCAGGCCGGTGGCCGCGTGCTGGTGGAAGGCGTGGGCGGCTGGCTGGCGCCGCTGGCCGACGGCCTGGAGCAGGCGGACATTGTCCGCGCCCTGGACCTCCCGGTGGTGCTGGTGGTCGGGCTTCGCCTGGGCTGCTTGAACCACGCCCGGCTCACGGCGCGTGCCGTGCTGGCCGACGGTTGCCGCCTGGCCGGCTGGATCGGCAACCAGGTCGAAGCCCCGGGCCCGCATGCGGCGGCCTACCTGGACCTGCTGCGGGCCGCCCTGCCGGGCCCCTGCCTGGGCGTGCTGCCCTTCGCTCCCGGCGTGACGCCGGACGCACTGGCCGGAAAGCTGTCGCCGGGCTGAACCGTGGCCCGGAAATCGGGCCAAAACCCCCGGAACCAGGCCATCAGTTGGCTTGACAGCGGCCAATTCAAACCTAGAATGACCGTTCACTCTTTTCTGTTCGCGCCGGCTCCCCGGCCCGCGACCGACCCCGCTTTCCTTCTCCATGAGGCATCCCATGTCCGCGTCCGCCCGTTCCCGGCGTCACCTGGCGCTTGTCGCCGCCGCCAGCCTGCTGCTGGCCGCCTGCTCCGGCGAGCCGGCCCCCATGCAGATGCCTACGCCCGAAGTCACCGTGGTCACCCTCAAGGCCCAGCCGGTGCCGCTTACCCGCGACCTGGCCGGCCGCACCGTGCCCTTCGTGGTCGCCGAGGTGCGCCCCCAGGCCACCGGCATCGTCGAAAAGCGACTGTTCGAGGAAGGCAGCCTGGTGAAGGAAGGCCAGGTGCTCTACCAGCTCGACGACGCCACCTATCGCGCCGCCCGCGCCGCCGCGGCCGCCAACCTGGCCCGCGCCCGGGCCTCGGCCAATTCGGCGCGCCTGGCCGCCAACCGGTCCACCGAACTGGTGGCGCAGAAGCTGGTCGCCCAGCAGGACCACGAGCGCACCATGGCCGCCGCCGCCGAAGCCGCCGCCGACGTGGCTGCCTACCAGGCCGCGCTGCAGTCGGCCGACGTCAACCTGGGCTATACCCGCATCACCGCGCCGATCTCCGGCCGCGCCGGCAAATCCAGCATCACCCAGGGCGCGCTGGTCACCGCCAACCAGGAAACGGCGCTGGTGACGGTGCAGCAGCTCGATCCGATCTACGTGGACCTGTCGCAGTCGGCGTCGGAGCTGATGCAGCTGCGCCAGGACGTCGAATCGGGCCGGCTGGAACAAAGCGGCATCGAGGCGAAGATCCTGCTCGAGGACGGAACGCCTTACGCCCACGCCGGCGTGCTGGAGTTCACCGACGTCACCGTCGACCCGGGCACCGGCAGTTATTCGCTGCGCGTGCGCGTGCCCAATCCCGACAACCTGCTGCTGCCGGGCATGTACGTGCGCGCCGTGGTCGAGCTGGGCACCCGCCCCGACGGCATCCTGGCGCCGCAGCAGGGCATCAGCCGCGACGCCAAGGGCAATGCCACCGCGCTGGTGGTCACCGCCGAAGGCAAGGTCGAAGCGCGCATGGTCACCACCAGCCGCACGGTCGGCGACCAGTGGTTGGTCGACGACGGTCTGCAGGCGGGCGACCGCGTGATCATCGAAGGCCTGCAGAAGGTCCAGCCGGGTGGCAGCGCCACGGCCGTCGAAGCCGGCGCCGCTCCCGCGCCCGAAGCCGCGGCCCCGCTCGCGCCCGCCGAATAAGCCGAGGTCCCGTCCATGGCAAGGTTCTTCATCGACCGCCCGATCTTCGCCTGGGTGATCGCCATCATCATCATGCTCGCCGGCGGCCTGGCGCTGACCCAGCTGCCGATCTCGCGCTACCCGACGATCGCGCCGCCGACGATCACGGTCAGCGCCAACTACCCTGGCGCCTCGGCGCAGGCCGCTGAAAACGCAGTCACCCAGATCATCGAGCAGGCCATGACCGGGCTCGACGGCATGGACTACCTGTCTTCGACCAGCGACTCCAACGGCTCGGTTTCCGTCTCCCTGACCTTCAAGAACGGCACCGATCCGGACGTCGCCCAGGTGCAGGTGCAGAACAAGCTCCAGCGCGTGACGGCGTTGTTGCCCGGCGTGGTACAGCAGCAGGGTCTGTCGGTAAACAAAGCATCCACCAGCTTCCTGCAGGTGCTGGCTTTCGTGTCTGAAGACGGATCCATGGACCGGAACGACATCTCGGACTTCGTGTCGGCAAGCATCGTCGACCCGATCAGCCGCGTGCCGGGCGTGGGCAGCGTGCAGCTGTTCGGCGGCAAGTACGCCATGCGCATCTGGCTGGACCCGGGCAAATTGAACACCTACCAGCTGTCACCGAGCGACGTCGTGGCGGCGGTGCTGGCGCAGAACGCACAGGTGGCCGTCGGTCAGCTCGGCGGAACCCCGGCCATTGATGGGCAGCAGATCAACGCCACGATCACCGCCCAGGACCGCCTGCAGACGCCCGAACAGTTCCGCAATATTGTCGTCCGTGCCAATGCCGACGGTTCGACCTTGCGCCTGGGCGACATCGCCCGCGTCGAGATCGGATCGGAAAGTTATTCGGTGATCAGCCGCTACAACGGCAAACCGGCTGCCGGTCTTGCGGTTTCCCTGGCCACCAATGCCAATGCGCTGTCCACCGCCGACGGCGTGGCGGAGCTGATCGAAGAAATGAAGCCGAACTTCCCCCCGGGGATGACGGTGAAGATTCCCTTCGACACGACGCCTTTCGTGCGCGCTTCCATCACCGAGGTGGTCAAGATCCTGCTCGAGGCGTTTGTCCTCGTGTTCCTGGTGATCTTCCTGTTCCTGCAGAACTTCCGTGCCACGCTGATCCCGACCATCGCCATCCCGGTGGTCTTGCTGGGCACGCTGGGCATCCTGATGGTGCTGGGCTTCTCGATCAACATGCTGACCATGTTCGCCATGGTGCTGGCGATCGGCCTGCTGGTGGATGACGCCATCGTCGTGGTCGAGAACGTCGAACGCCTGATGAGCGAAGAAGGCTTGTCGCCCCTTGAGGCGACCCGCAAGTCCATGGATCAGATCACTGGCGCGCTGATCGGCATCGGCTTGGTGCTGGCCGCCGTGTTCATCCCGATGGCGTTCCTGTCCGGCTCGACCGGCGTGATCTACCGCCAGTTCACGGCGACGATCGTGTCGGCCATGGGCCTGTCGGTGCTGGTCGCCATCGTGCTGACGCCGGCGCTGTGCGCGACGCTGCTCAAGCCGCTCAAGAAGGGTGAACACCACGGCGAGAAGGGTTTCTTCAAGTGGTTCAACAACCGCTTCGATGCCGGCAACAAGCGTTACCAGGGTTTCGTCGGCGGCATGCTGCGCCGCGGCGGCCGTTTCCTGGCCATCTATGCGCTGCTGGCGCTGGCGATGCTGTTCGTGTTCTCGCGGGTGCCCTCGTCCTTCCTGCCCGACGAAGACCAGGGCGTGGCCTTCACCATCGTGCAGACGCCGGTCGGCGCCACCCAGCAGCGCACGCAGAAGGTGATGGAACAGGTCGAAAAACATTACCTGGAGAACGAAGCCGACATCATCGAGTCCACCTTCGCGGTGCAGGGTTTCAGCTTCGCCGGCAGCGGCCAGAACAACGGCATGGTGTTCGTGAAGCTCAAGGACTGGGACGAACGAACCAGCGACGAAGCCAGCGTCACTGCGATGGTGGGCCGCGCCATGGGCGCCTTCAGCCAGATCAAGGACGCCATGGTGTTCGCGCTGGCGCCGCCGCCGGTGACCGAGCTGGGCACCACCGGTGGCTTCAACCTGTATCTCAAGGACAACCAGAACCAGGGCCACGAGGCACTGATGGCCGCGCGCAACCAGCTGCTGGGCCTGGCCAGGCAAAGCGCGCTGCTGAACCAGGTGCGCCCGAACGGCCAGGAAGACTCGCCGCAGTTCCGCCTGGACGTGGACAACGACAAGGCCGCGGCCCTGGGTGTGTCGGTGGCCGAGATCAACAACACGCTGTCGGTGGCCTGGGGGGGTCGCTACATCGACGACTTCATCGACCGCGGTCGCGTGAAGCGCGTGTACGTGCAGGCCGACGCGCCGTACCGCATGGTGCCCGAGGACTTCAACCTCTGGTACGTGCGCAACAACCAGGGCGAGATGGTGCCGTTTTCCTCGTTCGCCACCTGGCACTGGGAATACGGCTCGCCGCGCCTGGAGCGCTACAACGGCGTGCCGGCGGTGAACGTCACCGGCATGGCCGCCCAGGGCGTGAGCTCGGGCGACGCCATGGCCGAGATGGAACGCCTGGCCGAACAGCTGCCGGCCGGTTTCGGCCTGGAATGGTCCGGCGCTTCCTACCAGGAGCGCGTGGCCGACGCCCAGGTGCCGCTGCTGTATGCGCTGTCGCTGCTTATCGTCTTCCTGTGCCTGGCGGCGCTGTACGAAAGCTGGACCATCCCGACCTCGGTGCTGCTGGTGGTGCCGCTGGGCATCCTGGGCACGGTGCTGTTCACGTGGATGCGCGGGCTTGAACGCGACGTTTACTTCCAGGTGGGCATGCTCACCACGGTCGGGCTGTCGAGCAAAAACGCCGTGCTGATCATCGAGTTCGCCAAGGCCAACGTCGAAAAGGGCATGGACCTGGTCGAGGGCACGCTGGCCGCCATCCGCGACCGCCTGCGTCCGATCCTGATGACCTCGATCGCCTTCGGCTTCGGCGTGCTGCCGCTGGCCATCGCCAGCGGCGCCGGCTCGGGCGCGCAGCGCGCGATCGGCACCGGCGTCATCGGCGGCATGCTCAGCGGCACCTTCCTGGGTATCTTCTTCATCCCGCTGTTCTTCGTGATGGTGCGGCGCGTGTTCTATCGCAAGGAAGCCAAACGATGAGCCCGATGCCGGCCGGCGGCGGCGCCAAGGCCAAGGCGCGCCAGGAAGCGCAGCGCGAGCGCATCCTGGAGGCGGCCCGCGCCTGTTTTTCCGACGGCGGCTTCCATGGCACCGGCATGGCGGCGATCGCGCGCGCGGCCGGCATGAGCCAGGGCCTGATCTACCGCTATTTCACCAACAAGGCGGCGATCATCCGCGCCATCACCGACGAACAGCGCGAGGAGCGGCGCGAGGCCCTGGCCGGCATCGCCACCTGTTCGGAACTGGTGGACAGGCTGCTCGAGAAGATCGACGCCTGGCGCGAAAGCGGCCCGGGCGGCAGCTGCGAAGGCGCCTTCGACGCCGCGCTGTTCCTGGAAGTGTCGGCCGAAGCCACGCGCGACGCCGACATCGCCGCCGTGGTCACCGCCCAGGAGCCGCAGATCTGGGTCGATTTCGAAGAACTGGTGCGCCGCAGCGCCGAAGCCGCCGGCAAGCCGCTGGAAGCCGACGCGGTGCGCCGCCGCACGGTGGTGATGCGCTGCCTCGTCGACGGCCTGATCCTTTGTTACGTGCGCGACCCCCAGCAGGACCGCGACGTGCTGCGCCAAAGCCTGCAGGAAGCGATCACCGCCCTGTGCCTGTAGCCCGTGCTGTGGGAGGGACTTCAGTCCCGATGCCCCCAGGTCGCGAGCTTGCCTGCCGCCCCAGCCAGGCCTAATCTGGCTCCCGCCCACCCGCAGGAGCCCGCGCCATGCGCTATTCGCTGATCGGCCTGTTGTCCGCTGCCCTTGTGCTGCTCCCGGTGGGCGTCGTCGCCCAGGAGCCCGTTTCCTACGCCGGCAAGACCGTGCTGGTCACCGGTTCCACCGACGGCCTGGGCCGCGAACTGGCCCGAAGCTTCGCCGCCGAAGGCGCCCACGTCATCGTGCACGGCCGCAACGAACAGCGCGGCCAGGCGCTGGTGGAAGAAATCACCGCATCGGGGAAAGGCTCGGCACGTTTCATCGCCGGCGACTTTTCCTCGATGCAGGCGGTGCGTGAGTTCGCCGACGCGGTCGCCGTTTCGACGCCGAAGCTCGACCTGCTGGTCAACAACGCCGGCATCGCCTTCAACGACGGCCAGCGCCGCACCAGCCAGGACGGACACGAACTGCAGTTCGCCGTGAACTACCTGGCCGGCTGGGTGCTGGTGCACACGCTGCGGCCGGCGCTGAAGGCCGCCGCGCCTTCTCGCATCATCAACGTGTCATCCGGCAGCTCGGCGCCCATCGATTTCAACGACGTGATGCTCGAAGCCGAAGGCGCCGCCGCCCGCGGCTACGGGCAAAGCAAGCAGGCCCAGGCAACCATGACCAAGGCGCTGGCGCCGGCATTCCTCGCCGATGGCATCACCATGATTTCGCTGCACCCGGCCACGCTGATGGACACGACCATGGTCAAGGGCATCGGCATCCCGCCGCGCGCCACGGTGCAGGAAGGCGTGGACCACGTGATGGGGCTGGCGCGGGCGCCGACGCTCGAAGCCGGCGCCTTCTATCGGGAGGGCGGCGTGCCGCGCGACACCATGGACCCACAGGGCCAGGATCCCGAAGCGCAGGCGAAGCTGCTGGCGCTGAGCGCCGAACTGACCGGCGTGCCTGCCGACTGAGCCCCCGAAGGTTCCTGTAGGAGGGGCTTCAGCCCCGACGCTTTCTTACTGCGGCCCGGTGTACCTGCATCCCGAGGTGCAGGTCTCGTGCACCACCACCGCCGACAGGCCCGGCAGGGCGGGCTGCAGCTTGTCCCAAATCCAGATCGCCAGGTTCTCGCTGGTCGGGTTGTCCAGGCCGGCGATGTCGTTGAGGTAGTGGTGGTCGAGCTGGTCGTAGAGCGGCTTGAACGCCGCCTTGATGTCGCTGAAGTCCATCACCCAGCCGGTGTCGGCACCCACCTCGCCCGACACGTGCAACTCCACGCGGAAGCTGTGGCCATGCACCCTGGCGCACTTGTGGCCGGCCGGAACGTTGGGCAGCCGGTGCGCGGCCTCGAGGGTGAAGCTCTTGAAGATATCCATGGCCAGCATTGTAGCCCCGGCCATGCGGGCCTCAGTGGACCGCCACGACTTCGTCGGTTTCGCCGCCGGGCGCCATGCCGTAATCGAAAGCGCTGACCTGGCCGTCCGGGTCCACCGACAGGCTGAAGGACACGAAACGCGTCTCCTGGCCGTCGATCTGGGCCAGGCCAGAGCCGTCGAAACGGCGACCGCCCCGCTCCAGGCGGGTGGACTGGGCCGAGACCAGCGAAAACGCCACGTCGCTGTCGGCCAGGTCGACGCGCAGCTTGTCCTGCACCGTCGACTGCACCGTCCACCCCGGCGCCACCGCCGCCTTCGACTTGCCGCCGGCGAGGGAGTCCGGGGCAGGCGTGGTGGCGGTGGCGCCGGCATTCGCCGACAGGGCCAGGGCCAGCCCGGCGGCCGCCGCGAGGCTGCCCAGGCCGGTCAGGGTCCGGCTGCGGCCACGCGGGGGGGTGGCGGGCGCGGCGGGCGTGGCGGGCAAGGCGTGCATGGCGTGCATGGCGTGCATGGCGTGCATGGCGGCGCGACGGGGGGCGAACGCCTCGGCGGCCCAGGCCAG
>CAZXTV010000051.1:0-9704 GCA_964643705.1 uncultured Arenimonas sp.
TCAGCCTGCCGGCGCAGTACACGACCGGCAGTTCGATCATGCCCAACAAGCGCAATCCCGACCTGGTGGAATTGCTGCGGGCGACCTACGCCAGCATCGCCGCCTCACGCACCGAGCTTGAGCAGTTGCTGTCCTTGCCCAGTGGCTACCACCGGGACCTGCAGTTCACAAAGGGGGCGTTGTTCCACGCCTTCGGTCGTGGGCTGGGCGCCCTGGCGCTGCTGCCGGACCTGCTGCGCGGGATGGCATGGAAGACCGATCGGCTCGCCGGCGCCTTCGATGGCGGCATGTATGCCACCGACAAGGCCGTTGAGTTGGCCGTGGCCGGGTTGCCGTTTCGCGAGGCTTACAAGCAGGCGGCCGCCGAGCCGCTACCCAAGGCCGGCGCGGACGCGCAGGCCAGCCTGGACGCGCGGGTGTCGCCGGGTGGGGCAGGGGAGCTGCAGTTGGCGGCGCTGAAACAGAGGCTACAAACCATTACGGCTTAGTCCTGAGGCGCTTGAGCACGCTGCGCCTGAGCAGGCGCTCGGTTCGCATGACGTGGACGATGACGACGCGTGTGCCGTCGAGGCGGTAGAAAACCCGACAGGGCGGCTCGACGATCTGTCGGTAGCGGCCTCGTCTGCCCAGCTCCCGCGGCCGCGATCCGCTTTCAGGCTGGTCCGCCAGTTGGGCGACATGGTCGTAGATGCGCTGAACCAGGCCACGGGCCGCCAGTGGGTCCTGTAGTGCGATGAAGTCTGCTATCGCCTCAAGGTCGGCCAGTGCCGGCTCCGACCAGACTATTTCAGCCATTTGCCTAGACGCTTGCCGGCCTCGGCGTGACTCAGTGTCCGGCCTTCGGCAATCGCCATCTCACCGCGTGCGATGCCTTGCAGGATGGCCAACTGTTCCTGCTGCAGCTGGTAAGTCTCAACGTCCACCAGATAGGCGCTCGGGAGGCCGTGCTGAGTAATCAGGATGGGCTGCTTGTCGCGCTCAACATCGGCCAGCAGGTCGGTTGCCTGTCGCTTGAGGGTGGTGACCAGTTCGGTGCGCATGAAGTGACACTAAAGTATCACCATGGCCTGGTCAAGTAGGGAACATGCTGCTGATTTGTCGGCAAGTTCAGTAGTGCGTATGTCGCCTTCCGGCCAGAAGCGGACATTCGCGGTGAAGGCGCAGAACCCCAAGGATGATTCACTGCCTGCTCGCGGTGTAGCGCGACTTGCTGCCATTTCGAATGTTCTCGACGGTTAGCTCCATCGTCGTCGGGCTGACTAGCCTTGTGGTGGTGACGGAAACGATTCGACCGTCACGATAGTCAGTCTGAACGAAGGCGTCCTCGCCCTGTCTTTTAAGCGATGCCGTCGTTCCCCGGGGGTCACCCTCGATCTTTACCGGGGGACCGCCGAACACGGCTCTCACAATCTCATTTGGAGCGTATTGAATTCGAATCTCATCGCCGTCGGTGAGAATGGTGAAGCTCACATCTTCCTCCGATGTGGCTTTCACCCACAATTCGCGCCACGCGCCGGTGACCGGGTGCGACCCCGCAGGTTTAGGGGTCAGCCTTCTCCAAAGCCCGGTGCCAGATTCCATTTTCCCAGCATCACTGGTCTCCGCGAATGAGAAAGCCAGGTAGTTCCCGTCCTTCGAGATTACGTCTATGGCTTGATAGAAGGGCCGCCCGTTCTTCTTCCTGGTAAACACGGCGGTTGAGTCGTCGACGACTCGGACCGATGCCTCGTCGAAGCCTGATTGACCTTGGACCGGGTGGAAGGCGCCATCCGCAGGAACACTCCACACCGGCTTGCACCACCGGCAGGTGAAAACCCCATCGTGAAGCGAGATGTCGTATCTGATTCCGGAGACGTGAGTCGCCTCTGGCGCAAGCCGCCATGTTCCATCGAACAGTGACTGTGCGTGCGACGGTATCGAGAGGGAGGCCAGCGCAAGCGCGAAAAGAGCTGTTCGTATCATGGGCGGTCTCCCATATGCCGTTCTTCAGTGTATTCGAGCTGGTAGTGTCCGCAATGGGTCGGAAGCAGACGCTTGCTTCCGGCTAGTTGGCGTCTGCTTCGCAACTGCCGCGAAGCTCGGCACGTCTGCTCACCAGTCTCCAACCTTCGGCTTCTCTTACGAACCGGTAGCTGAAGTGCGCGCCGTCAGATTCGCGGCACTGCGAGAAGGAAAGCTCGGCGCCCACGGGCAGGTGGTTTTCGACATCGGGTTCGATGCAGTTGATCGCCGGACACGCAGGCGTCCAGAGCGGCGCTGGCTGGTCGGCGGAGCGGACCGCAACACCTGCCGTCGCCAAGGTGGCGGCACTGAGAACAAGCAGCAGTTTCATGCGGATGCTCCTCCGGGGGCTGATGGTCGGGCCCGGCGGGCCCATCACGAAGGTCAACGCAGGCTCTTGGACGAATCGGCCGTCTACTCGGGTTTGGGGTGGCGCAGCACCTTGAGCGACACTGCCAGCACCAGGGCCGCCCCCACGGCCAGCACGGCCCACAGCAACCACTTCTGCCAGTCCTCGCCGCGTTTCGGCGTCAGGGCCTGCGCGCCGGCGGCCTCTGTTTTCGCGCCCAGGGTCGCGGGCGACGGCGGCGTGCTCGAGGCTTCGATGGCCGCCTTCACCGGGTAGTCCTCGCGTTCGGCGCGCACGCTGCCGGCGGCGAGCGTGTACGGGGCGGGACCGCGGGCCAGCAGCACGAAACGTTCCGGCCGGTAGCTGAGCAGGAGTTTCGGGGCTTCCGACAGGGCGGGCTGGGTGGTGAGGCGCCATTCGCGGTCGCGGCGGGGCTCGATGCCAGGCGGGATGTGGCGCACCTCGTCCTTGCCGCTGCCCAGGCGGAACGCGGCGAAGCTGGCAACCGGGCGCCACCAGTCTTCGCCGGCATTCTTGGCGCCGATCTGGGCGGCGGCCACCGTATTGGCCTCGACCAGGGTCAGGTCCACGCGCTCGACGGCAATCGGGCCGGGCGTGCTGAAGTCGTAGACGCCCGGCTCCTCGCTGGCGCTGTTGCCGGTGAGTTCGAGTTGTTTCCATTCCCGGCCGTCGCCGGCGTCCACGCGGCGTTCGCCCTGCAGGGCGGCCAGCGCCGGCCAGTTGCCCTCGCCTTCGATGGCCAGGCGCAGGTAGCGCATGTCGGTGGCCTCGAACTGAAGCTGCAGGCGTTCGATGCGCAGGTCGTTGTCGTCCAGGGCAACCAGCGGCTGGCCGCTGCCGATGCGCTGCCAATCCACCAGGTCGTCCGACGCACTGATGCGTACCCGCAGGTTCACCGGCAGTACGGCGTCCCCAGCCAGTTCGACGTGGATCGTCGAAAGTTCGGGCGGTACTTCGCCGCGGTCGATCAGCAGGTCGTGGCGCTCGTCCAGCGGCGGCGTTTCGTCGGTCGTGCGCAGCTCAAGACCAAGAAGGTGGCCGGCGGCGTCGCGCTCGAGGCGCAGGGCCAGGCTTTCGGGTTGGCCGGGCGCCGGCAGCGGCACGCGCAGCCACGGCAACAGGTCGCGCTCTTCATCTTCCCGGGCCTCGGGCGGCCAGGGGGCGAAGGGCACCGGTTCGCCATTGGCGTTGAACGCGGCCAGGTCGCGCAGGTCGGCCCGGGTGACGTGCTGCAGCACCTCGGCGTCGAGCTCCAGTACGTGCGCGGCGCCGTCGCCTTCGGTCTGGATCGGCCACTGCCAGGCGTAGTCCAGGGGCGAGGCCGCCCGGACAGGGCTGGCCAGCACGGAGGCCAGGGCAGCGGCAATCAGGAAGGAAGAACGCATGCGCTTACTCCGAACGGGGTGGGGTGGGGGCGAGGCCGCCGGGGCAGGGCGGGCCAGTACGGTGGCCTGGGCGGCAGCTATCAGTAAAGATGAACGCTTGCGTTTACTCCGAACGACGGGGTGGGGTGGGGGCGATGCGACCAACCACGATCAGCAGCAGGCCCACGACCACGAAGGAAACAATGCCGGCGACGTTGCCCACGAAATGGCGGTCGACGAACAGCAGCTTCAGCAGTACCACACCCAGCAGCGCCGCGCCCAGCCACCACAGCGCCCGGTCGCCGCGGCGCGAGCCCAGCACCCAGGCGGTCACGCCGGCGAGGCCCCAGGCAATGGTGAGGCTGGCCTGCGCGGCGGTTTCACCCAGCAGCTCGGGCGACCAGGGCAGGTCGCCCAACTGGTGGCAGGCACGCAGCACGCTCATCGTCAGCATGAACAGCGCGCCGCCGGCCCAGGCCAGCCAGCCCAGGCGGTGCGGGTCGGAATGCGAACGCAGCCACTGCGCCGCCACCAGCAGTCCAAGCAGCAGCCACAGCTCCAGCGGGTTGAGCAGCGGCAGCCAGGGCAGCGGCGCGCTGTCGCCGGGCAGGAAGTGGCCCACCAGCCAGCTCAGGCCCAGGCCCAGGCCGGCCATGGCCAGCCAGGCCGCGCGCCAGCGCGGGAACTGATCAGCGACGGGCCAGCCGCCGATGGCCGGGCGCTTCCAGGCCAGCACGAACAGGATCGCCAGCGGCGCCAGCACCGCCGGAAGCAGCCAGCCGTCGGCCAGGTTGGCGCGGTCGGCCAGCACCCGCAGCAGGGTGATGCCGCCGGCCAGCGCGACGGTGCTCAGCCAGGCGAGGTGGGCAAACACCAGGCCCAGCGAACGCGGCGTGCGCAGCGCCCGCAGCGTAAACAGCGCCCCGGCGAGCAGCGGCCACCACAGCAGCAGCGGCCAGTCGAACATCGTCGTGTCCCAGTAATCCTGCGAGGCCAGCGACAGCGGTAGCAGCAGCATCACCGAGGCGGCCACCGGCCACGACAGCCGCGGCCAGACCAGCGGCTTGCGCAGCAGGGCCGCCAGCGCCGCGGTGAGCAGGCAGAAGCCGGCGTAATACAGGGCGTCGAAGCGCGGCGCGAGGTTGACCTCGATCTCGCGCACGCCCAGCAGCGCCCACCAGCCCAGGCCGACCAGGAACAGAATGATCTGCAGCGCGCGGCTCGCGCCGGCCCGCATGTAAAGGAAGGACGCCGCCAGCCAGGTAAAGGCCAACAGCCCCAGGTTCATGGCGTGGCCGTTGATCACGAAGCGGTCTTCGTAGCCGAGGTTCCAGTCGAACAGACTCACGACCCAGGCGCCGCTGGCCAGCACCAGCAGCACCAGGCCGGACCAGCGGGTCAGGCGACGCTGCTGGCGCAGGCCCAGCCAGACCATGCCCAGGCCCTGCAGCGCCCAGGCCGCGGAGGTCCAGCGCGCGTTGAGTGCCAGCGGAATCGCCAGCGTGGCGAACACCACGCCCATGCCGGCCGCACTCTGGGCCAGGTCGCGCAGGCGCTGGTTGCGCTGCGCCCACAGCGCCAGGCCGGCGAAGATCGCGGCGACGACGACGGCACTGGTGGCCAGGCCGAAACGATCACCTTCCAGCAGGCCCACCTGCATCGGGAAGGCCAGCAGCGGCGTGCCGAACAGCAGCGTGCCGTCGACCTTGCCGTTTTTCTGGCGCCCGGCCAGCGCATAGAGCACCGGGATGGACACGTAGAACAGGAAGAACAGCACCAGGAAGGGTTCGACCGACGCGAACAGTTCGGGCCGGTAATACTTCGCGCCCCAGACGCCGCCGATGGCGAAAGTGAAAAGGAAGCCCACCAGGTTCAGTGCCCGCCAGGGTTTCTTCCAGGCGATGGCGAAGACGGCGGCGTTGAGCACCGCGTAATAACTGAAGAGCGCAACGTGGTTGCCGCTGCCGGTGGACAGCAGCACGGGTGCCAGATAGCCGCCGATGAAACCGAGCACGGCCAGGGCCGGCGCGTCCTGTTTCACCGCCAGCACGCTGGCGCCGGCGACCAGGATCACCACCAGCACGAAGGCCGGCATGGCGCCCAGCACATCGTAGTTGCGGAAGGCCGCGAACACCACCAGCAGCAGGATGCCGATGGCGCCACCTTGCAAACTGAGACCAAAGGCCGGGCGTTGTGCAACGTTGCGCAAGCCCCATACCAGTAGCGCGATGGCCGCGGCGGCGATGCCGGCCAGTCGCAGTTCGATCGGCACGACCAGCCAGCCCGCGTCGGCGGCGTACTTGATGGCGGCAGCGACGCCGAACATCAGCACCAGCACGCCAAGCTTCACCGGCACGTTGCCTTCGAACAGCCAGGCCTTCGCCGCGAGCACGGCGCGCGTGATCGCATCGGGTTCGGCAGGTGCGGCAGTTTCGGGCTGAACGGGAATCGGCGGCGGCTGCGCGGCGCGCTTGGGTTCAGTTGCAGGCATGACCGGTTGCGGCGGCGTCGCTGCTTCACTGCGCGACGGCGAAACCACGCGCGCATCGGATTCGGGGCCACGCGCCGCGGCACTGATACCGGCGTCGGGAGTGGCCACTGTGGCGGGACGCGCCTGGACACTGGCGGCAGCCGCATGTCCCCTTAGCAGAGTGACCTGCTGCTCCAGGTCGCCGACGCGACGGCGCAGCAAAAGCAGGCTGCCGGAAAGCAGGCCGAGGCCGCCACCGGCCAGGAAACCGAAGAACATCCGGCTCTCGTCAGCAATCAGCGCGCCCAACAGCGCCCCCACGAATCCCAGGATCCAGCTCATCCGCACCCCCCACGCGTGTTCGGCTGAGTGTAGCCAATGTGAACACGCCTCCGGGGGTGGGGGCATGTTCAGCGCAAAACCCGCAGCGTGCAGGTCCCCCGGGAGCCCCCGCGGGATCACCCTCAAGGCGACAACCTCATGCTGGACAAACCCCAGGCGCTGGTCCTCTGCAACGAGGGCGCCGGCGAACTGCCGCGGCCACCCATCCCCGCCGACACGGCCTCGCTCCGCCCTGGCTTCTACATGCCGGTAGCCGTCAAGTTTGTCCTGCTGCTGCTGTTCGCGCTGTCCTGGATGGCTTTCAGCATCTGGCTGTCCCAGCCCTGGCTGCGTGAACTCAGCCTGCTGGCGGGGCTCCCGCTGGCCATTCTCGCCATCGCCTTCATCGCCTACCTGCCCGGGCTGATGAACGCCTTCCTGGCCGGTTCGATCCTCAGCGACCGCCGGCCCGTGCGCCAGCCGATCCAGGACTACCCCGATCTGGACGTGCTGGTGGCCTGCTTCAACGAAAGCGGGAACATCGCCGACACCCTGCAAAGCCTGTCGCTGCAGGACTACCCCGGCCGCATCCGGGTCACCGTGATCGACGACGGTTCCACCGACGACACCCAGTCGATCGCGCGCCGGCAGGGCGCACGCCTGTCGTCGCCCAATATCCTCTTCCAGACGAACTCGCTGGCGGCCAACGCGGGCAAGGCCAATGCCCTCAACCAGGGCCTGGCGGCCACCGACGCCGCCCTGGTGATCACCGTGGACGGCGACTCCTACCTGCGCACCGACGCCATCCGCAAGCTGGTCGAACGTTTCCTTTCCGACCCGCCCAACACCGTGGCCGTGGCCGGCGCGGTGCTCGTGCGCAACTCGCGGGAAAACTGGCTCACCCGCGCCCAGGAATGGGACTACTTCCACGGCATCGCGGCGGTCAAGCGCATGCAGAGCATGTTCCACGGCACGCTGGTGGCGCAGGGCGCGTTTTCGATCTACACGCGCGACGCGCTGGAACAGGTGGGTGGCTGGCCTGACTGCGTGGGCGAGGACATCGTGTTGTCCTGGGCCCTGCTCAAGACCGGCGCGCGCATCGGCTACTGCGAAGAAGCCTGCCTGTTCACCAACGTGCCCGAAAGCCTGGGCCAGTTCGCCCGGCAGCGGCAGCGCTGGTCGCGCGGCCTGATGGAAGCCTTCGCACGCCATGGCAGCCTGCTGGTGAAGCCACGCCTGAGCACGCTTTTCATCTGGTGGAACCTGATGTTCCTGCCGATGGACCTGGTGTTCACCCTGGTTTTCATTCCCGGCATCATCGCCGCGTTTTTCGGCTACTTCTGGGTGGTGGGGCTCATGACCCTGCTGGTCCTGCCCCTGGCCCTGCTGTGGAACGCGATCATCTTCCGTGCGCAGCAGCGCATGTTCAAAACCCAGGGCCTGGCGGTCCGCCGCAACGTCGGTGGTTTCCTGTTCTATTCCCTGGGTTACACGCTTTTGCTGCAGCCGATCTGCGTCATGGGTTACGGATCGGAGCTGCTGGGCGTTCGCAAGACCTGGGGTACGAAATGAACCGCTACGTTTACACGCTTCTCGCCGCGGCCATGCTGGCCGCGCTTCCCACCCTGGCCCAGGAATCGAACCCGGCGCTGCGCGCCGAGGGCTTCGTTTCCTCGGATTCGGACGGCAACGACGTGCAGCGTGCCTCGCTGGGCTGGGATTTTTCGCGCCGGGACATCGAACACTGGTGGGGCATGCGCGTCGAACACGCGCGCTTCTCGGGCAATGGCTGGAGCCACGACGAAGAGCGTCTGTTCCTGCGCGCCGCCGGCGGTGAAGGCGGCTGGCGCTGGATGGGCGAGGCCGGCACCAATGGCGACGACCTGCTGGGCAGCGCCAGCGTGTACAGCACGGATGAACGCCGCAAGGAGTTTTTCCTGGAACGCGGCGTGCTCGAGACCCGCCAGGGCGTCGAAGAGGGCCTGGTCCACACCTACGCCGGTGCGGCCATGGACCTGCCGCTGTCGGATCGCTGGTCGGCGACCGGCCTGGTCGGACTGCAGGACTTCGGCGGCGACAACCTGCGCCGGCACGTGCGGGGCAACCTGATCTACGCGCTGGCGCCGGAGCAGGGCATCAGCCTGCAGCTGCGCCTGCGCCAGTTCAACGACAGCAACCCGAACGAAGCCGACTATTTCGCACCCGGGCGCTACCGCCAGGCCCTGGGCGTGGTGTCGATGCGTCGTTTCTTCGGGGGTTACCAGCTGCGGGCCACGGCCGGCTACGGCCGCCAGGACTTCACGGGCGTCGACAGCCACCCGGCGCGCCTGCTGGAGGTCGATTTCCAGACCCCCAAGGACCGCGGCCACTTCCTGCGGGCCACTGCCGGCTACACCGATGCCCCGGGCGACGGCGCCAGCGTGGGCACGGGCTACAGCTACCGCTACGTGCGGGTCGAGGGCGTCTGGGCGTTCTGAGCGGGGGCCGGGCAGGGAAGCCTGCCAAGCAAAAGGGCCGCCCGAGGGCAGCCCTTTTCGTTCGATCGATGGTCGGGGAGACAGGATTTGAACCTGCGACTTCTACGTCCCGAACGTAGCGCTCTACCAGGCTGAGCTACACCCCGAGGGATCGAGCCGGCAATTCTAGGCACTCGGGCCGGGTTCGGCAAGCCCGGCGTGCCGGCCCGGGGGTCCGGGGCGCGCCCTGAAGCCTGCAGCCGCTAGAATGCCGGGGTTCGCCCTGGAGTTGCCCGCCTTGATCAAGCCCCGCACCACGCCCGGGGTCATGGAGCTGCTGCCCCGTGACCAGATCGCCTTCCAGCGCATGCTCGACGTGATCCGCCGCAACTACGAGCGCTTCGGCTTCCTGCCGGTGGAAACACCGGTGTTCGAGCTGTCCGAGGTGCTGCTGACCAAAACCGGCGGCGAAACCGAGCGGCAGGTGTATTTCGTGCAGTCCACCGGCGCCCTCGAGCAAGGTGGCCAGCCCGAGCTTGCCCTGCGCTTCGACCTCACCGTGCCCCTGGCCCGCTACGTGGCCCAGCACGAACACGACCTGGCCTTCCCGTTCCGTCGTTACCAGATCCAGCGTGTGTACCGCGGTGAACGCGCCCAGCGCGGCCGTTTCCGCGAGTTCTACCAGTGCGACATCGACGTGATCGGCAAGGACGCGCTCAGCG
>CAZXTV010000052.1:0-4620 GCA_964643705.1 uncultured Arenimonas sp.
GCGTCGCGCGCACGCCGCCAACGCCGGCCAGACCCGGCTTGAAGGTCCACGCCGGCACCGGCTGGGTGTTGGGTGCATGGCCGCGCGCGGCGGTGATGCCATCGGGACGCCGGTCGACGTAGGCGCCTTCCATGCCAAGCGGCACGAACAGGCGTTCGTCGAGCAATGCCTCGAAGTCCTTGCCGGTGCGGCGCGCCAGCGCGTCGGAAAGCAGCATCAGCGCGAAGTTGGAATATTCGAAGGCGCTGCCCGGCGCGCGCGCCAGCTGCACCCGGCCCAGCGCCGCGTGCAGCATCTTCGGGTTCATGGCGGCATAGGGATTGTTCGGGTCGGTGATGGCCACGCCCGGCGGCAGCGCCGGCAGGCCGCTGGTGTGGGTGACGACGTGGCGCAGCAGGATCGGCTGACCTTCGTACGACGGCAGTTTGGTGCCCTCGGGCAGCCAGCCGGCCAGCGGATCGTCGAGCGACGCGCCCCCGGCCAGGATTTCCTGCGCCAGCAGGGCCGCGACCATGGTCTTGCTGACCGAACCGATCTCGAAGGCGGTGTTGGCATCGACGCGGGGCTCGCCCTTGCCATCGGCACAGCCGAACGCGCGCGAGACGCCGCTTGCTTCAACCACGGCGACGGCCAGGCAGGCGCCGGTGCGGTCGCCGTCCAGGCGCTGCTTGAGCGCAGCGGCAACGTCGGCATCGCCCAGGGCGAACGCGGGGCCGGACAGGCCGACGGCCAGCAGGGAGACGAGCAGGCTCTTGGGACGCATGGCAGGGCACCTCGGTTTGGGGACGCTGGCACCTTGCCCCCTTCCGCGCCCGCCGGCGGCGGCTTGCGACGAAGCCCGCCGCGCCGCCGACGAAACCTGGCCTGCCGGGTATCAGTCGGCCAGCAGGCGCCCGAGCGTGGCCCCGTATCGCGCGGCGATGGCGTCATGGTCGCGATGGCGACCCCCGGCGACGACCCGCTGCCCGGCGACGTGGGTTTCCCGCACCAGCGGGCGGTTCCCCGCGAACACATAACGATCGAGCACGTCGTCAGCACGCGCACCCGCGAGCGCCGGCAGCCGGCCGTCGAGCAGCACATGGTCGGCGGCCGCCACCCCACCCTGCCCACAGGCGCGAAGTCCGCCGGCCAGGGCCTGGGTGTAGAGCAGGGTGCCGGTGCTGGGCTGGCCGCCGGAAACGGCGATGTTGCGCCGGCGCGTGGACAGGCGCTGGCCGTATTCAAGCCAGCGCAGTTCCTCGACCGGCGACACCGAGACGTGCGAGTCCGAACCCACGCCCCAGTGCCCCCCCGCCGACAGGAACTCGCGCAGCGGGAACAGGCCGTCGCCGAGGTTGGCCTCGGTGGTCGGGCAGATCGCCACGGTGGCGCCGCTGGCGACGATGCCCTGCACTTCCGCGGGCACCAGGTGGGTGGCATGCACCAGGGTCCAGTCGGGACCGACGGGCGCGTTGTCGAGCAGCCACTGCACCGGACGCGCGCCGCGCAGCGATTCGCACTCCTGTACTTCGCCGATCTGTTCGGCGATGTGGATGTGCACCGGCAGCGACTGGCCTGCCACCGCGGCCAGCAATGCCGTCATCGCATCCGGGGGCACGGCCCGCAGGCTGTGCAGGGCGACGCCGACCTCGACCGTCGGTCCGCGCAGCGCCTGCAGCGACGCCAGCAACGCCAGGTAGGCGTCGAGCGAATGGCCGAACCGACGCTGGCGCTCGCCCAGCGGCCGGCCGTCGAATCCGCCGCTCATGTACAGCACCGGCAACATCGTCAAACGGATGCCGGTTTCGCGCGCGGCGGCGACCAGGGACTTCGACATGGCCGCCGGGTCGTCGTAGGCGCGGCCGTCGGGCTGGTGGTGCAGGTAGTGGAACTCGCAGACGGTGGTGAAACCCGCTTCCAGCATCTCGGCGTACAGCTGGCAGGCCACCGCGTACTGGCTGTCGGGATCCAGGCGCCCGGCGAAGCGGTACATCAGTTCGCGCCAGGTCCAGAAACTGTCTTCGGGGCGGCTCTGGCGTTCGGCCAGGCCGGCCATCGCGCGCTGGAAGGCGTGCGAATGCAGGTTGGGCAAGCCGGGGATCCGCCAGTGGCCGTCCGGGCTCGCGACGGGAACGACGGCGGTGGCATCGACGGGCGTGGTCATGGCCAAAGTTTCGCATGCAGCCGGCGCGGGCGCATACAATGCTTCGCCATGGGCGCCCTCTCCGGCATCACCGTGCTTGAACTCTCCCGCGTGCTGGCCGGTCCCTGGTGCGGCATGACGCTGGCCGACCTGGGTGCCGACGTCATCAAGCTCGAATCCTTCGAAGGCGACGACACCCGCGGCCTGGGCCCGCCCTTCCTGGACGGCATGTCGGCCTACTTCGCCTGCTGCAACCGCAACAAGCGCTCGCTGGCCATCGACCTGCGCGCGCCGGCGGCACGGCCGCTGCTTGAAGCCCTGGTGCGCGACGCCGACGTGCTGGTCGAAAACTACCGCACCGGCGGCGCCGAATCCTTTGGCGTCGGCTACGAAGCCATGGCCGCCATCAACCCGCGCCTGGTGTATTGCTCGATCTCAGGTTACGGGCGCGACGGCCCGGGTGCGACGCGGCCTGGCTACGACTACGTGGTGCAGGCCGAAGCCGGCCTGATGTCGATCACCGGCCCGGCCGACGGCGAAGCCAGCAAGGTCGGCGTCGCGGTCGTGGACCTGGCCACCGGCCAGAATGCCGCCACCGCCATCCTGGCGGCGCTGCTGCAGCGCCAGCGCGACGGCCGCGGCCAGCGCATCGACGTGTCCCTGTTCGACACCCAGCTTTCGCTGCTGGCCAACGTCGCCGGCAACGCGCTGTTCACCGGCGTTGATGCCCCGCGTTTTGGCAACGCCCACCCCAGCATCGTGCCCTACCAGGCCTTCACCGCCAGCGACCAGCCCTTCGTGCTGGCGGTGGCCAGCGAGAAGCTGTGGACGCAGCTTTGCCGCGCGCTCGGGCAGCCGGGCTGGCTGGAAGACGAACGCTGGACCAACAACGCCGCGCGCGTGCGCAACCGCGAATCGATTTGCCAGGCGCTGGCCGACCTGTTCCAGACGCAAGCCGCCGCACACTGGCTGACCCTGTTCGACCGCGCCGGCATTCCCGCGGCTCCCATCAACAGCGTCTGCCAGGCGCTCGACCACCCGGTGGCCCACGCCCGCGGCATGCGCTACGAACTGGGCGGCATCCCGCTGGTGGGCAGCCCGATCCGCCTTTCCGGCTCGCCGACGCGGCGCGAACTGCCGCCGCCGAGGCTGGGTGAACACAGCGACATGATCGTGCGCGCGGCGGGCTTCGAGCCCCAGGACCTGCGCGCCGCCGGGGCGATCCGGTGATCGGCCGGCTCGCCCCGCCCTGGGACCGGCTGCTGCTGGACGCGCGCCTGGCAACGCTGCGCGACGACCTGGGCGCCTACGGCGTCATCGAATCGGCGGCGCTGGCCTGGAAGGATGGCCTGGTCGCCTTCGCCGGCCCGGCCAGCGATTTGCCGGGGAAACCCGCCGCGCTGGCTGCGCGCGTCGAATCCGCCGAAGGCCGCTGGATCACCCCTGGCCTGGTGGACTGCCACACGCACCTGGTGTTCGCCGGTGATCGCGCCCAGGAATTCGAGCGCCGCCTCCAGGGTGCCAGCTACGAACAGATCGCCCGCGAAGGCGGCGGCATCCTTTCCAGCGTGCGCGCCACCCGCGCCGCCGACGAGGAAACGCTGCTGGCGGCGTCGTTGCCGCGGGCCCGGGCGCTGCGCGCCGATGGCGTGACCACGGTCGAGATCAAGTCCGGTTACGGGCTGGACCTGGACACCGAGCGAAAGATGCTGCGGGTCGCGCGCCGCATCGGCGAAGAGCTCGGCATCACCGTGCGCACGAGCTACCTGGCCGCGCACGCGCTTCCCGGCGAGTTCACCGGCCGCGCCGACGAGTACATCACCGCCGTGGTCGACTGGCTGCCGCGGCTTCATGAAGAAGGCCTGGTCGACGCCGTGGACGCCTTCTGCGAAGGCATCGGCTTCACGCCCGCGCAGACGCGCCGGGTGTTCGAGGCGGCCCGCGCACTGGACCTGCCGGTGAAACTGCACGCCGACCAGCTGAGCGACCTGGGCGGCGCCGCGTTGGCCGCGGAGTTCGGCGGCCTCTCGGCCGACCACATCGAATGGACCGGCGAAGACGCCGTGCGCGCCATGGCCAGGTCGGGCACGGTGGCGGTGCTGCTGCCCGGAGCCTTCCACGTGCTGAGCGAAACCAGGCTGCCGCCGCTCGAAGCGCTGCGCGCGCAGGGCGTGCCGATGGCCGTCGCCACCGACCTCAACCCGGGCACCGCCCCGCTGCAGTCGCTGCGCCTGGCGATGAGCCTGGCCTGCACGCACTTCCGGCTGACGCCCGAAGAAAGCCTGCGCGGCGCCACCGTGCACGCGGCCCGGGCCCTGGGCCTGCACGACCGGGGCCGGCTGGTGCCGGGCAGCCGGGCGGACGTGGTGGTCATGAACCCCGAGACGCGCGCGGTCGAGGCGACCATCGCAGGCGGTCGGCTTGCCTGCGCCTCGCGCGAGGCGGGGGCGCGGTTGATGCGGTGCGGTCTGGACCGGGCCGTAGCGGCGGAGTGATGG
>CAZXTV010000052.1:4630-9606 GCA_964643705.1 uncultured Arenimonas sp.
GCACGCGGCACGCGCCCTGGGCCTGCACGACCGGGGCCGCCTGGTCGCCGGCCAGCGCGCCGACTTCGTGCAGTGGCGCATCGGCCACCCCGCGGAACTGGCCTACTGGCTGGGCGGCGACCTGGTGCACTCGGTCCACGTCGCCGGCCGCCGGCTCGACTGAAAACGAAAAAACCCCGCCGGGGCGGGGTTTTCAGCGATGGGGCCGGAGCCCCACGTGTCGCATGCTTACTTGGCAGCAGCCTTCTTGGCCGCGGCCTTCTTCGCCGGTGCCTTGGCCGGGGCCTTCACCGAAGCGGCGGCCTTGCCGGCGGTCGGCTTGCTGACGGTCTGCGCGCGGGCATTGCCGTGGCTACCGGCGAAACGCTTGCCCTTGGCGGTCTTCTTGTCGCCCCTACCCATGGTGTTTCCTTGAAAGTGTGTGTACGTGGGGCGCGTAGCCTAACACCGCGCGGCGCAGGCACCAAGGCGCGGCGCCGGGATCAGTGGCTGTGGCCGTAGGAAAGGCGCAGGTTCACCAGGTGGGCGATGGCGATAAGCACGCCACCCGCCGCCATCGCGGCTGCGTGGGGCAATACCGAATCGTGCAGCGGCGGGTACAGCAGGGCCAGCCAGACCAGGGCCAGGCCGGGCGCCACCATCAGCCAGGCGTGGTAGGCGCGGTGGCCGCGGTAGCCCAGGTAAAGGCTGACCACCGCCAGCACCGTGGCCAGGCTGGTGAAGGCCCATTCGACGCCATGCCAGGCCACCAGGCCCAGGCCCAGCGCCGGCAGCAGGGCCAGCGCGACCGGCACCAGCAAGCAGTGCAGCGCACACACGAAGGCACCGAAAGCCCCCAGGCGATCGGCCCAGGCGGGCAGGTGCAGGCGGCGTCGGGCCACCGGGACGGCCAGGGCTTCGGGCGTGGTGCTGGGGGGCGTTGCAGGCATGGGCGGATGGTATAACATTTCGGATTGGAACAGTATAACATTCCCCTAATCGCCACCCGGAGTCCGATCCACCCATGTCCCGACTGCCCCGCTTTGCACCACTTGCCCTGGCGCTCGCCGCCGCCCTGCCCGCCCTGGCGTTGGCCCAGGAAGCCGCCCCGGACCCGGAGCATACCCACGAGGTCGCCAAGACCCTGGATGTCGTCGAAGTCACCGCTTCGCCGCTGCGCCAGGGCATCGAGGACCTGGCGCGCCCGGTGGACGTGCTGACCGGCGAAGAACTCGACGCCCGCAAGTCCGGCACCCTGGGCGAAACCCTCGAGCGCCAGGCCGGCGTGCAGTCGGCCAGCTTCGGCGCCGGCGTCGGCCGCCCGGTCATCCGCGGACTGGAAGGCGCACGCGTGCAGGTGCTGGCCAACGGTGGCAGCGCCCTGGACGTCTCGACCGTCAGCGCCGACCACGCCATCGGCATCGAACCCTTCCTGGCCGACCAGATCGAAGTGCTCAAGGGTCCGGCCAGCCTGCTTTATGGCAGCGGCGCCATCGGCGGCGCGGTCAACGTGGTCGACGGCCGCGTGCCCACCGCCCAGGTCGGCCACACGTTCGCCGGCCGCGCCGAACTGCGCCACTCCAGCGTCGACGACGGCACCGTGGGCATGGCCCGCGTGGACGCCGACGCCGGCGCGCTGACCCTGCATGCCGATCTCTTCCGCCGCGACAGCGGCGACGTGCGCATCCCCGGCTATGCGTTTTCACCGGCGCTGATCGCCGAGGAAATCGAAGAAGGCGAAGATCCGGAGCATTTCGCCCGCGGGCGCCTGCCCAACAGCGCGCTGACCACCGAAGGCGGCGCACTGGGCGCCAGCTGGTTCGGTGAACGCGCCTGGTTCGGCATGGCCGCCAGCACCTACCGCAGCGAATACGGCATCCCGCCGGGCGCCCACGCGCACGAAGAAGAAGAAGACCACGACGACGACCATGACGAAGACCACGACGAGCACGGCGAAGAAGAAGAAATCGTGCGGCTCGACCTTCGCCAGGACCGCTTCGAGGCCCGCGGCGGCATCCGCGACGCCGGCGCCTTCGCCGAACTGAACTGGCGCGTGCAGCGCAGCCTCTACGAGCACACCGAACTCGAGGGTGATGAAGTCGGCACCGTCTTCAGCAACACCGGCACCGAAGCGCGCTTCGAGGCGGTGCAGCGCGAAATCAATGGCTGGCGCGGCGCGTTCGGCCTGCAGGCGTCCCACCGCGACTTCGAAGCCATCGGCGAAGAGGCCTTCGTGCCGCCGTCGATCACCCGTGACCTGGGCGTGTTCGCGCTGCAGGAAAAGGACTTCGGCCAGTTCAAGCTCGAACTTGGCGCGCGCCACGAACGCGTGAGCGTTTCGCCCCAGTCCGGCGCGGACGCCGATCGCAACGCCACCAGCCTTGCCGTCGGCGGCCTGTGGCGGTTCTCGGAAGCGGCCCACCTGAGCCTGAACCTCAATCGCGCCGAACGCGCGCCTTCGGCCGAGGAGCTGTTCTCGGACGGCGCCCACATCGCGACGCAGTCCTTCGAGCTGGGCGACGCTTCGCTGGACACCGAGGTGGCGCTGGGTGCCGAACTGGGCCTGCACCTGCACCATGGTCGCTTCGACGGCAAGGTGGCGGTGTACCGCACGCGCTTCGACGACTTCATCTACCTCGCCGACACCGGCCTGGAGCAGGACGGCCTGCCGCTGCGCGCCTGGACCCAGGCCGACGCCACGTTCACCGGCTGGGAAGCCGAGCTGGACGTCGAGCTGGCCGACAACGCCAGCGGCCTGTGGAGCCTGCGCCTGTTCGCCGATTCCGTGGACGCAAGGCTCGACGGCGGCAGCCGCCTGCCGCGCATCGCCCCGGGCCGCGCCGGCGCCGACCTGGTCTGGAACCAGGGCGGCTGGCGCGCGCGCCTGGGCGCGGTACGCGTGCAGCGCCAGGACGAAGTGGCGCAGTTCGAAACGGCCACCGACGGTTACACCCTGGTCGATGCCGGCATCGCCTATCACTGGGACACGGCGATGGCCGGTTGGGAAGCCTTCGTCGAAGCACGCAACCTGGGCGACGAAGAGGCCCGTTCGCACACGTCCTACCTGAAGGATTTCGCGCCGCTGCCCGGCCGCAACGTGATGGCCGGCATCCGCGTCAACTTCTGATCCCCGGCTGGGGGGCCCGGCCGGCGGGACTATTCGTAGTCTTCGCCGGCGGCGGGATCCGGGGCATCGGGACGCTCTTCCCGATCCGGGTCGTCTTCCACCGTCGCGCCAGGCTCCGCTGCTTCCTGCACCGCCTGCTGTTCGCTGGTTTCGGTGCCCAGGTGGAAAGCCGCGTAACCGGGCAGCACCGACTGGTTGAGGGCCATGCCGATCACGCGGCCGGCAACCGGGGCCAGGATGTAACGCTCGACGTTGGCCACCGGGTCGATCACCCGGCCCAGGCGCTGGCCGGCCTGCACGCGCTGGCCCAGGGTGACTTCGCTGATGAGCAGGCCGCCGGAGTTGGCGCGCACCCAGCGCGAGTCCAGGAAGATCGGCGCCGGGTCGGGGCGCCTGGCGATCACCTCGGGATCGAGCGGCATGCCCGCACCCTCGGCGGCGGCCGGGTCCTCGCGCATGCCGGTCTGCACCATCAGTCGTTCGATCGCGGCCACGGCCTGGGCGATTTCCTCGGGTTCGAGCCTGGCTGGCGCACCGGCTTCGAAGGTCACCGCCGGCACGCCCACCGCCGTCGCGGCGACCCGCAGCATGCCCTTGTTGCCCGGGCTGTGCAGCACGACGGTATTGCCGAAGTGGCGGCTGAACTCCAGCACCTCCGGCCGGGTCAGGTCGGCGCGCACCTGCGGCAGGTTGCTGCGCTCGAAGGAACCGGTGTGGAAGTCGACCATCATGTCGCAGTGGCTGACGATGTCCTGGAAAAATGCGTTGGCGATGCGCGAGGCGATCGAACCACTGCGCGAGCCCGGGAAAAAGCGGTTCAGGTCGCGGCGGTCCGGCAGGTAGCGGGTGCCGCGCGAATAGCCGTGCACGTTGACGATGGGAACGCCGATCACCGTGCCCGACAGCCGGGTCGGGTCGATGCCGTGGGCGAGCCGGCGCACGATCTCGACGCCGTTGATTTCGTCGCCATGCACGCCCGCCACCAGGCACAGCACCGGCCCGGACAAGGCGCCCCGGGTCACCACCACCGGGCTGGGGATTTCCGCGGCGCTGATGCCGCCGCCCGGG
This sequence comes from uncultured Arenimonas sp., assembly GCA_964643705.1. Classification (GTDB taxonomy): domain Bacteria; phylum Pseudomonadota; class Gammaproteobacteria; order Xanthomonadales; family Xanthomonadaceae; genus Arenimonas. The sequence continues at coordinate 8,805 of CAZXTV010000052.1, forward strand.
CGCCATTCGAGCTGCATGCGCGTGCCCGGCACGACCAGGCGGTCGAGGATGGCCAGTGGCGTCACCAGGTCGGTCGGCGGCGCCAGGAAGTCCTCGGGCAGCGCCAGTCCGATCGGCGGCGGCGGGCCGTCGCCGCCGCCGGGTGGCTCGAGCGGGAAGTCCTGGGCCCCGGGCGCAGCCGCCGCCAGCAGCAGCGCCAGCCCGAGGGCGGCGCGCCTCAGGCCGCGGCGCATCGGGCGCACAGTCCGTGCACCTCCAGGGTTTGCGCGCGCGGCGCGAAACCCAGTGCGCGTGCCTGTTCATCGAGAAGGCGGCAAATCCGGTCGTCCTCGAGCTCGATCGCCGACTGGCAGCTGTCGCAGATGAGGAAGGGCACCGAATGGCGCAGGTTCGGGTGGTGGCAGCTGATGAAGGCGTTGACCGAAGCGAGCCGGTGGATGAAACCCTGCTCGAGCAGGAAGTCGAGCGCGCGATAAACCGTGGGCGGCGCGCTGGAGCCGTTTTCTTCCTTCATCGCGTCCAGCAGGTCGTAGGCCTTCACCGGTTTGCCGGCGTCGGCGATCAGTCCCAGCACCTGGGCCCGCAGCGGCGTGAGGCGCAGGCCGCGCTCCGCGCAGGCCTGTTCGACCGCGCGCACGTAGGCACCGGCGTCGTGGACGTGGTGGTCCGGGTCGGTGCAATCGTGGGCGGCGTGGCTGCTGCTGCGTGGCATGGGTCTAGGGTGGGGCTTGCCCACGCCGAAATCAACGCCCGGAACCTTGTAGGAGCGCCTTATGGGGCGTATAGTTTTTCTATGGCTTTT
>CAZXTV010000053.1:0-9591 GCA_964643705.1 uncultured Arenimonas sp.
ATGGCCACCTGGTCGGCTTCGAGGCCCTGATGCGCTGGAACCATCCGCAGCGCGGGCTGCGCGGCCCCGACGAATTCCTCGGCACCGCCGAAGAGACCGGCAGTCTCGAGCCCATGGACTGGCAGCTGTACGACCTGGTCTGCAAGGACATCCGCCGGCTGTCGGCGGGCCGCGCCTACACCACGCTCAACGTCTCGCCCCGGCACCTGCGTGCGCCGGATTTCGACCAGCGCATGCTCGAACTGATGTCGCGCCACGGCGTGCGCCCGGCCTGCCTGCGCCTTGAGGTCACCGAAGGTGCGCTGCTCGAACAGCCCGAGCAGGTGCAGGCCTGCCTGGGCCGGCTGCGTGACGCCGGCGTGCTGACCCTGCTCGACGATTTCGGCACCGGCTATTCCTCGCTCAGCTACCTGCACCGGTTCCCGCTGCACGGCCTGAAGATCGACCGCAGCTTCGTGCACGAACTGCGCAGCGGCGAAAGCGGCGGCAGCACGGCCATCGTGCGCGCGATCCGCCTGCTGGCCGACTCGCTGGGCCTGGAAGTGATCGCCGAAGGCATCGAGTCCGAGGAACAGCGCTACCAGCTGCGCCTGCTCGGACTGAGCCTGGGCCAGGGTTACCTGTTCTCGAAGCCGGCGTCGGCCGACGAGATTCTGCAACGTTACGGTCTATCCGTGGACTGACCCCGTCGCACCCGGCGCGTTATGGTCGGGTACTGGTTGAAAAAGACGGAGGACACCATGGGATTGCTGGTTGACGGCAAGTGGCAGGACGACTGGTACGACACCGACAAGAGCGGCGGCCGCTTCGAACGCTCGAAGTCGAAGTTCCGCAACTGGGTCACCGCCGACGGCGCACCCGGGCCCGATGGCGACGGCGGCTTCAAGGCCGAGCCCGGGCGCTACCACCTTTATGTCTCGCTGGCCTGCCCCTGGGCGCACCGCACGCTGATCTTCCGGCGCCTGAAAGGGCTGGAGAAGATGATCGGCGTGTCGGTGGTGAACTGGCTGATGGGCAATCAGGGCTGGACCTTCGAACCCGGCCCTGGCGTCGTGCCCGACCCGGTCTTCGGCGTGGACCGCCTGTACAAGCTTTATCTCAAGGCCGACCCCAATTATTCCGGCCGCGTCACCGTGCCGGTGCTGTGGGACCGCGAGCGCGCCACCGTGGTCAGCAACGAATCGGCCGACATCATCCGCATGTTCAACAGCGCCTTCGACGGCGTCGGTGCGGCGCCCGGAGACTATTACCCGGAACTGCGGCGCGCGGAAATCGACAAGGTCAACCGGCGTGTCTATGACGACGTCAACAACGGCGTGTACAAGGCCGGCTTCGCCACCACCCAGGAAGCCTACGAAGACGCCGTGGTTCCACTTTTCCAGGCGTTGGACTGGCTGGAAGAACGGCTGGCGAAAACCCGTTACACCTGCGGCGACACGCTTACCGAAGCCGACTGGCGCCTGTTCACGACCCTGGTGCGCTTCGACGCCGTGTACGTGGGCCACTTCAAGTGCAACCTGCGACGCATCGCCGATTACCCGAACCTGTCGGGCTTCCTGCGCGACCTCTACCAGGTGCCCGGCCTGGCCGAAACCGTGGATTTCCGGCACATCAAGGGCCACTACTACCAGAGCCACGACATGATCAACCCGACCGGCATCGTGCCCAAGGGACCGGTGCTGGACCTGGAAGCGCCGCACGGGCGGGGCTAGGACGAAAGGGGGCGCCTGCGCCCCCTTTCCGGCGGCCTACTCGGCGACGCGCTTGAACGCGAGTTCCTCGCCGCCCTGCTGCGTCACCGTCACGGTCTGCGCGGCGCCCTCGCCGGCGGCGAAATCAAGCGTCGCGCCGGCCGCGGCGACCGAGAAGCTCGTGTGCGACGATGCCGTCAGGTCGAATGCCGGTGGCCCGCCCATCTGCGCCTTCAACGCCCCGCCTTCGACGAACACCTTCAGCGCCAGGCCATTGTTGGCGCCGTAGCTGCCGGCGACGCGCTCCAGTGCCGCAAGCGGCAAGGTCACGGCGACCGCCTCGGCCGGCAGCGGTTCGTCGCTGCGCGCGACCACCACGCCCTCGCCTTCGCCCTCCGGGTAGAAGCGCATGGCGGTGACCGCGCCCTTGCCATCGCGCAGGATGTCGAAGCCATCGAGGACGTCGGCGTACCGGTACGAATCCTTGGCGACCGGCATCAGTTCCATGCGCAACCCACCGGTGCGGTGGCCGGTCAGCTTGCCGTCGACCACCCGCAGCACGCGCGTGTTGTTTGCGTCGATGCGGTAGACGCCTTCGACCTCGCGCAGCGCGGCCGCGTCGATCGCGATGGCCCTGGCGTCCGGGTACGGGTTGCCAAGCGCCACTGCGGCGAGCTTGCGCGCAAGGACCATGGGCTGAACCTGCGTGGGGCCGATGGCGTTGTTCAGGACCGCGACGCTGATGTCGAGCCCGGGCAGATACAGCAGGTGCGACGAGAAGCCGCCGCTGAGGCCGTTGTGCGAGATCGCATCGCTGCCGCGCACGGTGCCCCGGACCACGCCCAGGCCGGACTTGCCATCAATCGCCTTGCCGGCCGGGGTGATCATCTGCTGGTAGGTGGCGGACTTGAGCACGCGGCCCTCGTGCAGCGCGCGATTCCAGGCGTGCAGGTCGTCGACGGTCGACACCAGCGCGCCGCCCGCGTGCGGCCAGGTCATGCTGAACACGTTGGCCGGCAGCACCTTGTCGCCGTCCAGCAGGTGGCCATTCACCAGCCTGGCGACGAGGGCGGGGTCGGCGCCGTAACCGGTGTCGTCCATGCCCAGCGGCTCGAACAGGGTGTCGCTCAGATAGCGGTGCCAGGGCTGGCCGCTGGCCGCCTCGATCACCGCGCCGGCCAGCACATAGCCGGAGTTGTTGTACACCCAGCCCTCCCCGGGGGCGAAATCGGTCTTTTCGTCCTTGAAGCTGGCGATCAGCTGCGTGGTGCTGACGTCCTCGAGCACGCGCGCCGCAATTCCGGGAATCTCGGTCCAGCTCTTCACCCCGGAGGTGTGGTCGAGCAGCTGGCGCACGCTGATGTTTGCGCCGTTGGGGTAGTCGGCCACGTACTTCGACAGCGGATCGTCGAGCGACACCTTGCCGGCGTCGACCAGGGTGAGCAGGCCCGCAGAAGCGATCTGCTTGGTCACTGATCCGATCCGGAACACGTCGTCGGCCGACAGCGGGGTGTCGGCATCGACATCGCCGTGGCCACGGCTGCCGCGGAACAGCACCTGATCGCCGCGCGCGACCAGCAGCGCCACGCCGGGGCCGTCGTCGGCGTAACTGTCGGCGAGCAGCTGCTCGGCGTAGCGCGCCACCTCGGCCCGGGAGGCGGGCTGCGCGGCCTGCAGAGAGAGCGGCAGGGCGCCCGCGGCGGCTACGGCGACGAACAGGATCAGATGGCGCAAGGGGCAACTCCTTGGTGGGACGGGAAAGGCGGTGGCTGTCCGGAATTGGCAGCCTTGTTTCCCGGGGGATTTCGCGAGCAGACGTCGACAGCCGGCGACGGCGATCGGGCAATGCCGGATCGCATGGCGGTGCGTCGGGTGGGTCGGGTTGCCAGGACGAAGCAGGGCAATGACCAGAAACACCATAGCCCCTATTTCCGGTGCGGACCTTGGAGTTCTGCCCAGGTGGACAGATAGGTGAAGTCCGTACCCGGGGGGAACCATAGGGTGCCCCGGATTTAGGCTTGTCAGTACGGACTATGCTTCTCTTGAAGCGGCATATTCCGTACGGGCCTTTTTATTCAACGGGTTAGGCGCTTTCCCAGTTCGAACTCCGGGATGCTGGTCGGCATAGCCCGTACGTTTTCGCCCCTCCCGCGGGCGCCTGCCTGCCAGTCGAGAATCGATCGCCTCCGGACGAGTCGCAGCCGATGAGAGTTCGACCAGCCAGTCTGAACCAGAAGAGCGGTTACGTGCGTTGGTCTGGGCCGGCGGACTTCTCGTCAATATAGCCAAAGACGACAGCCTTCCTCGCTCTCTGCGGAGGCGGGCGGTTGTGATCGCCCGACACTTCCCTACCGTCGAAGAACTGGCCGGCGCGGCTCAAGCCAACGAAGTGTTCGGAGGCGGACTGAACCTTGAGGCGCCGGATAATATCCCTGAAGGGTCTGAATCGCTGGCCTCTGGCCCATTGCAGAACTCAACGCGGCTCGCAATTCCCGCGTGAACGAACGAATTCACACTTATGGCGTCCGCTACCGGCCAGCAGCAGACGGCCAGCTCACGTCGCAAGAGCCGAGTGAGCCTCAAGTAAATCGTCCGCGAAAACGGGGAAGAACCCCTCGACGACGAAACGCTACAAATGATTCAGAGCAAGAGCGATCTCAGGGGATCTTGGCACGGAGGGGGCTCCACCTCCGAGGCGAGGGAGGTGGAGCAGCAATGCAATTACAGAGAAAGCTCAGTCGTCCCACTCGTCGCAAAGCATTGGGTTTGTCTCGCAGAGCGGCTCAGGTGCGGGAGGGGGTGTCGGATGGTCGATCATCCATACACGATAGATACCGTCGTCACCCCGCTGGTGATAGAAGCAAGTCAGATTGTTGCACCACTTGTCGTTCTCTTCCCAGGTGATCGAGTCAGCGGTAATCGTGCGACCGGATGCGTTCCGCCACGGGTTAGTCCAGTAAAAGGCACCGTCTCCGACGACCGGGTTCAGAAACACTGGCTGAATGGCGATCAAGCCATCGAGTGATGGAAGATCGTTCATCTGGACGGTGGATCCGTCCGGGTAGATTATAGATGCCACGGCCAACGAAAAATTGGCGCCGGGAACGCCCCAATTTCCTTCGTAGTAGGAGCCGGCAGAGTCGCCATCAATGGAGTTTCCGTTGATCGTATCGACACTCACACACTTGTTCTGATCCCCGCCATTCGCAGGAATCGTCAATAACACGTTGTAATCGTAGGCGAAGGAAAAATCGTGACCCGAGTTGTTGATGAAGCAGATTTCGTCGCTCGCCATAGCGACGTTTGCAAGTCCAGCAAGAGACAATGCGCACGCAATCATCTTACGATTCATGAGACTTCTCCACGTGAGTTCAGCTGAGACAAAACAGATAGATTTGATTGATTACCTTCTGACAACTCAATAAATAATCCTCCTTGCACATCACCGCGTCGAACCGTTGTCTGCTGGTCAGTAGTACAGGTAGGCTCGAGCTCGCCCCAAGATCCCCTCGATGTCCTCGCGCCCCCACCAAAGGCGCTCGAAGAATTCTGGTTCGTAGAGCTCACAATACGCCCGATGCTTGCTGAGATCCTTGGCTGCTTAGCCTATCCGAGTCCGTTTCTTGAGTCGATTGGCGCCCGCTGTTGAAGGGCGGATTGGCGAGTACAAAGTCGAACTGGCCTGTGGCCGCGTCCGGGTCGTCGTAGTAGCTGTTGACGTTGTCGCCGTGGCGGATGTCGCCCTCCAGGCCGTGAACGGCAAGGTTTAGGCGCGCTAAACGGCCGGTCTCATCGGTTTTTTTCTACACCGCAGATGGACAGCTCGGCAGCTGGGTTTTTGTGATGCTCGGCCACGAAGCGCGCGCACTGAACGAACATTCCGCCCGAGCCGCAGGCCGGATCGAGGATGCGACCATGGTAGGGCTCGGTTACCTGTGTGAGCAGCTTTACGATGCTGGCAGGGGTATAGAACTCGCCGCCGCCCTGGCCCTCGCTCATGGCGAACTCGCCGAGGAAGTATTCGTAAATGCGGCCGAAGGCATCGAAGCCGAGGGTAGCCGGGATCTCCGAAATCTTTTTTGGGAGTTCCTTGAGCAGCGTGTAGAGCACGTTGTCCGCGTGATAGGCAGCGGCTTCATCCACGCGACTGCGGCGTCGAGAGGAAGTGTTCGCCTTTTCTGGCTTCGCCCGTTGAGCAGCAAAGCGCACTTCCGCGAAGCGCAGGAAGATCAGGCCAAGGATGGAGCCGGAGTACTCCTGGGTCTTAAGGCCGGAGTTGGCGCGCAGTTGGTCGGCGGCGTCCCAAAGGCGCTTTTGAGTGACGTGGAGGCGATATCTTTTTCGGCGGGGGCGATCCAACGCATGGATCGTCCGCCAATGAACTTGACTGTTTGACGCGAAAAACAGCCTAACCCAGCCCGGCGCAAAGCCGTGCGCGATCGGCCGCCACGAGTCCAGGGAGAGGGCCTCTGCTGAGCGGCTAGCGGCTCGGTTGCGAGTATCCGGATGAGACGGCGAGATAGCATTGGGCGGCGCGGCCGAGCCCGTCCGGTGGCTGCTTCGCCATGCCGCTCTAGCGACGCATCTAGTTGCTATGGAAAGCTTTTCGGCCGGAAATCGACGTCTCGTACTCTCTGTGCGCAGGAAATGACCAGAAACACCAAAGTCCGGATTTCCGGTACGGACTTTGGCGTTCTGCCCACGTGGGCCGCCCCGGCGGAACATGGCCGAATTCCGGAACCAGTCACGTTAATTAGACTATGCTTCAGAAACCCCGGCTAAGTGACTGGCACCCATGACATTCATGTCCCCGCTTTTGCCCTTCCCGATGCCGCTTGCCCCCCTGGCCTGGCTATCCGGCTTCCGCCGGGTGCCGGACAACAGCGTGGTCACCGTGCACCGCTTCGGGCGCTTCATCCGGGCCCTGGGGCCGGGCTGGCGCTGGACCCTGCCGGGGCTGGACCAGCTGGGGCAGCCGGTCTGCCTGATCGGGCACCACCTGTCGGTGGTCGGCGCCCAGGGGGCGCAAGCGGAGCTGTACTACCAGATCCTCGACCCGGCGCTGGCCGGGGCGGCGCTGGACGATATCGACGCGCTGGTGATCCGGGAGGCCCTGCCCCTGCTGGACGGACCGACGGGCTCGGAAGCGCTGAAGGTGGCGATGAACCAGCAGCTGGGCCCCAAGGGCCTGCGCGTCACCCGCTGCCGCGTGGCGTAAAACCGTCACCCAAAACCGGGGTCAGAGTCGACTTTTCCCCTGGCCCAACCGGCTCCTGATACCTCCCAAAGAAAAGTCGACTCTGACCCCGGTTTTGGGCGCGCCCCGGTTTTGCGCCGATAATGGCGGCATGAACCCGCTTTCCCACCTCCTGCCCGAGCTTGAAGCCGGGCTGGCCGCACTCGGCCTGGCGCCGCAGCCACTGGCCGGCCGGCTGCTGGACTACCTGGCCCTGCTCGACCGCTGGAACCGCACCTACAACCTCACCGCCGTGCGCGACCCGCGTGAGATGGTGGGCAAGCACCTGCTCGACTCGCTGTCCATGTGGCGGCACGTGAAGCCCGGCACGCTGGCCGACCTGGGCACCGGCCCCGGCCTGCCCGGCATCCCGCTGGCCCTGGCCGTGCCCGGCCTGCAGGTCACCCTGGTTGAAAGCATCGCCAAGAAGACCCGCTTCCTGCGCGAAGTCGTGCGCACCCTGGGCCTGGACAACGTGCGCGTGCTCGAATCCCGCGCCGAAGCGGTGGACGAACCCGGCGCCTTCGACCAGGTCACCGCCCGCGCCATGGACACCCTGGCCGGCATCCTGGCCGTCGGGGGCCACCTGCTGGCACCGGACGGCCGCCTGCTGGCCATGAAGGGCCAGCGCCCCGACGCCGAAATCGCCGCCCTGCCGCCCGGCTGGCGGCTCGCGGCCCTGGAAACCCTGGTCGTGCCCGGGCTGGAAGGCGACCGCCACCTGGTCACGGTCACCCGCGACCCGGCCAAGCCGGCATAATCCCCGGTCCGGGTCGCGCAAGGAGATCGCATGGGTCGCATCATCGCCATCGCCAACCAGAAGGGCGGGGTCGGCAAGACCACCACCGCCGTCAACCTGGCCGCTGCGCTGGCGCAGACGCCCCGGCGTGTGCTGCTGGTGGACATGGACCCGCAGGGCAACGCCACCATGGCCTCGGGCGTGGACAAGCGCGAGCTGCACAACTCCGCCTGCGAAGTGCTGCTGGGCGAATGCACGGCTGAATCGGTGGTGGTGAAGTCGCCGGAAGGTTTCGACCTGCTGCCCGGCAACATCGACCTGACCGCCGCCGAGATCCGGCTGATGGACGAGTCCGCCCGCGACCAGCGCCTCAAGACCGCGCTGGCGCCGCTGCGCGACCGCTACGACTACCTGATCATCGATTGCCCGCCCTCGCTGTCGCTGCTGACGCTCAATGCCCTGGCCGCGGCCGACGGCGTGATCGTGCCGATGCAGTGCGAATATTTCGCACTCGAGGGCCTCAGTTCGCTGGTCGACACCATCAATGCGCTCAAGGCCAAGCTCAACCCGCAGCCCGAGATCGACGGCATCGTGCGCACCATGTTCGACGTTCGCAACAACCTGGCCAATGCCGTGTCGGGTGAACTGACCCGGCACTTCGGCGACAAGGTGTTCCGCTCGATCATCCCGCGCAACGTGCGCCTGGCCGAGGCACCCAGCCACGGCCAGTCGATCGTCGGTTACGACCGCGGCAGCCGCGGCGGCATCGCCTACCTGGGCCTGGCCGGCGAGATCGTGCGGCGCGAGAAGAAGATGCACAAGGAGATGGCATGACCAGCAAGAAGCGCGGCCTCGGCCGCGGCCTCGACGCCCTGATGGGCACCGGCAGCAAGGGCGCGGCGCCTGCGGGCGACGAAACGTCCGGCGGGGAGGGCCTGCACACCCTGCCCATCGACCAGCTGCAGCCGGGCAAGTACCAGCCGCGCAGCGGCATGGACAAGGACAAGCTGACCGAGCTGGCGGAATCGATCAAGGCCCAGGGCCTGATCCAGCCGATCGTCGTTCGCAGCATCGGCAAGGACAAGGCCGGCGTCGCGCGTTACGAGATCATCGCCGGCGAACGCCGCTGGCGCGCCGCCACCCAGGCCGGCCTGGCCGACGTGCCGGTGGTGCTGCGCGAGGTCGACGACCGCGCCTCGATCGCGATGGCGCTTATCGAGAACATCCAGCGCGAAGACCTCAACCCGCTCGAAGAAGCCCTGGCCCTGAGCCGGCTTATCGACGAATTTTCGCTTACCCACCAGCAGGCCGCCGAAGCCGTCGGGCGTTCCCGCGCCTCGGTGTCGAACCTGCTGCGCCTGCTCGAGCTCCCCGAGGGCATCCGCAAGCTGCTCGAAGAGCGCCAGCTGGAAATGGGCCACGCCCGCGCCCTGCTCACCCTGGCGCCGCAGGCGGCGCTGGCCCTGGCCCGCGAAGCCGTGTCCGAAGGCTGGTCGGTGCGCGAGGTCGAGCGCCGCGCCCAGCTGATGGCCAAGGGCCAGATCCCCGGCAAGAAGCCCAGCAAGGGCCCTGAGAAAAAGTCCGACGCCGACATCGCCGCGCTCGAGCGCGAGCTGTCGGAAAAACTGGGCGCCAAGGTCGCCGTGCAGCATGGCCGCGGCGGCCGCGGCAAACTGGTCATCAGTTACCACGGCCTGGACAGCCTGGAAGGCATCCTCGAGCGCCTGCGCCGCTGAGCCGCGTAGCCAAGTCTTAACGGGCCACCTGCGAGAATCCGCCATCGGTTCCCGACAAGGTCGCCCCGCTCCATGCCTGCGCCGCAGCTTTCTGTGGTCATCCCCGCCTTCGATGAAGAAGGCAACGTGCTGGCGCTGCTGGCCGAAACCGTGGCCGCCCTGCGCGGCGTGTTGGCTTTCGAGGTGAGC
>CAZXTV010000054.1:0-9568 GCA_964643705.1 uncultured Arenimonas sp.
CCAGCCCAGGCCCGGCACGAAGGCGATGACCAGGAACAGCACGACGCCGACGATGGCGATGGTGCGGTACTGGCGGCTCAGGTAGGCGCCGGCGCCTTCCTGGATGGCCGCGGCGATCTCCTGCATCTTCGGATTGCCGGCCGGTTGGGCGACGATCCAGCGCGCCACGAAAATGCCGTAAAGAATGGCAACCGCCGCACAGGCGATCGCAAGGTGTAGTCCGTACTGCTCAAACATGCCAACCCTCCCCAGAGTCAAACAGCGAACAAAAGTAAGCGGCCGACTGGCCGCCCCGTCCGAGTATGGCCGAAGGCAGGGGGTGAAGCCACAAGGCCCGCCAGGCGGGCCCCGGGGGCCTGGCTGGCGCCGCTGGCTAGGCCGGCGGCGTGTACTGGCAGGCGCCGATGCGCTTGCCTTCGAAGCGCATGTTCATCTCGACGGACTGGCCACCGCTGGTGCCGACCATGTTCATCTTGCCGCGATAGGCGTCGCCGCCCAGTTGTTCGAACTCACCCCTGGCGGTCAGCTCGGCGTCGCCGGTGCAGACCAGGGTGTAGCGCGAGGTCTTGCCCACCACTTCGAATTCGGTGATCGAACAGTTCTCGTCGTGCGGCACCATCTTCTCGCTGCTGTGGTCCTTGGGGCCGCAGACTTCCGTGGTCTGGTCGGGCATTTTGAACGGCAGGCCGACCATCTCGACCTGGGTCGTGACGCGGTAGAGGCTGCCTTCCTGGGTTTGTGCCAGCGCCACGCCGCCCGCGGACAGGCCCAGGGCGAGGGCGGAAAAGGCGAGGTTACGGAACGTGATCATGCGGGTCCTCCAGTAACGGGAATCGGACCGCAGACGGGCAGTTTCGCCGCCACGGCGCGTGCGACCACGCTAACGCAATCACGCTGCCCGTGCAGGAACGCGACGATTGAACAGCGTGAAGGGTTCAGTTGTCGGCGCGGCAGCGCGGATCGGGCCCGGTGGGCGGCGCCGGCGAGAGCGAAAGATTGATGGCGGCCTGCGCATGCGTCGGTTCAAGCCGCAGCGCGCATTCCCAGGCGGCGCGGGCAGCGTCGTCGTCGCCCGCCTGCTGTCGCGCCCAGCCAAGATTGACCCAGGGTCGCGCCTTCGCCGGTGAGGCATGCACGGTGGCTTGCCAGAGCGCGGATTCGCTCTGCCACTGGTGGTTGCGGCGGTGCGTTAGCAAACCCATCCACACGGCCAGCGCCAGCAGCAGGACATGCCCCGGCGCCCGCCATCCCCGCGACAGCAGTGCCACCACGACCGCCATGGCCACGCCCGGCAGCGCCAGGTACAGATGGCGGTCGTTGGCCAGGTCAAAACGCGGGACCAGCGAATTCGTCGGCGCCATCTGCAGGGCGTACCAGGCGATGCCAAGACCCAGCCAGGGCCAGCGCCGGCGCGAGGCAATGGCCACCACCGCGGCCGCGGCGAACCAGCCCAGCATCAGCGCGCTGCCCGGGTCCAGGCCGGCGGGCACGCGCAGGTCCGGGTCGAGGTTGTTGCGCAGGCCGAGCAGGCTGTGGCCGATCAGGTGGGCATGCGCGACGGTCTGCGCCAGCAGTTGTTCGCCGAACCCGCGCGTGCCCAGGCTGTAGGCGAAAAACCGGTCGTAGCCGGCCACGCCCACGGCGGCCACCGCCGCCGCCACCAGCACCATGAACTGCGGCCCCAGCCCGCGCAGCGCCTCGCGCGGCGAACGCCCGCCGTACCATGCCAGCAGGAACAGCGCCGCCGGCAGCGTCACCGCGGTTTCGCGCACGGCCAGGGCCAGCGCGAACAGCAGCGTGGCCAGGCCGCGCGAAAGCCAGCGCCGCCCGCGCGCTTCGCCGGCGACGAAACACCACATCGCCGCCAGGTAGAACAGCGCCATCAGCGACACGGAGCGGCCGCTGATGTAGGTCACCGCTTCCGTGGCCGCCGGGTGCAGCGCGAACAGCAGCGCCACCCACCAGGCGGCGGACGCAGGCAGCCGCGCCGGCGCCAACATGCGCTGCCACTGGCCGGCCACGGCCCAGGCAAGCAGGGCGTTGCCCAGGTGCACCGCCAGGTTCACCGCGTGGAAACCCCAGGCGGCCGGTGATGCCGCCCAGTTCAGCGCGTAGGAAAGTTTGAGCAGCGGCCGGATGCCCGGCATCGACTGCCACCACGCCGCAAGTCCATGCACCTGCGGGTTGTCGACGATCACGTTGTAGTCGTCGAACTGGAAGGGCCCGGAAAGTGCGCTCCAGTAAACCCAGCCCACGGCCAGCACCAGGCCCAGCGCACCCGTGGCCCGCGCCGTCGGGGACGGCGGCTTCATTCCGGTGGCGCGTTGCGGCGGGCCTGGTCGAAGGCCAGTTCCAGCAGGCCCACGGTGTCCCACCAGCGGTCCGGTGCATGCAGCAGGATGGCCAGCACCTCGGGGCCATCGCGTTCGGCCAGCGCCACCAGGCAGCGGCCGGCACCGGGCGTGAAGCCGGTCTTGAGGCCGGTCGCGCCCGGGAACTGGCCCAGCAGGGCATTGGTGCTGCGCACCGAGAACCGGCGGCCGTCGAGCGAGGCGAACACGAACGTTTCCCGCCGCGCGTCCTCCATGATGCGCGGCCGTGCCATCACCGCGCGCGCCAGCAGCGCCATGTCGCGGGCGCTGCTGCCCTGGCCCGGGGCGTCGTGGCCGCAGGCATTGGCGAAGCGGGTGGACTGCATGCCGAGTTCGGCGGCGCGGGCGTTCATGCGTTCGACGAAGGCGCTGTCGCTGCCGCCACCCCGCCAGTCGGCGAGCGCGCGGCAGACGTCGTTGGCCGAGCGCACAAGCATCGCGCTGAAGAGGTCCGAAGCCACGTAGCGCTCGCCGCTGCGGACACCCAGACGGGTGCCGGTGGCCGCCGCGGCGCCGCGGCTGATCGTGACCGTGCCGGCGAGGTCGGCTTCCTCGTCCAGCACCAGCGCCGCCATCAGCTTGGCCAGGCTGGCGACCGGCACGGCCTGGTCGGCATTGCCGGCCCAGGCGGGGCGTCCGTCGATTTCCACCCAGTAGGCGCGGGCGATGTCGGGGTAGGCGTCCACCGGGCCGGCGCCGGCGCCCGTCGGCACCAGCGCCAGCAGCGCCGCCATCAGCCAGCGACCGGGCATGGGCTCAGCCGCCGATCAGGTCCTTGGCGGACTTGAGCCGGTCGCGCCAGGAGGGCTTCTTTTCTTCCTTCTTCGGTTCGTCCGTGCCCGGCTGGCCGGCGGCGCCTTCGGCGGCGCCGGCGTTGCGCTGCTGCAGCGAACCGGCCGCATAACGACTGCAGAAGCCGCCATGCGGCGAAGCGCGCAGGGCGGTGAAGTCGCGTCCGGCGCAGTGGCGCGCCGCGGCGGCCTGGGCCTGGGCCGGGCAGCTGCCGACCAGGAACTCGGCGTCCTTGGCCGGGTCGGCGTTGTCGCAGGCGCGGGCCAGGTTGTCCGGGCAGAATTCGACGATGAAGGTGTAGTCGCGCGACTTTTCGGCCATCGGGCAGGTCCTGGCCAGCGCGGCCGGGCGGGTCACGCCGCAGGCGGCGAACGCATTCCAGAAGGTCGGGGCGCCGGCCGGCATGCTTCGGGCGGTGTGGTCGGCACCGTAGATGTAGGCCGGGGTCAGCGACTGCGCCAGCATGCTGTCGCAGTAGCGCTTCTTGAAGCTCGTGCACATCGCGTCCGGGCCGGTGAAGCTCTCGAAGACCATCGGGTCGGGGCGCTGCAGCATTTCCTGGCAGCTCCTGGCGATCATCGCCTTGCCCTGGGCTTCGGGCGATTCGGTGGCGTAGTCACAGTCGCGGATCTTCTTGCCGTCGAAAGTCATGTTCATTTCCATGCTTTCGCCGCCGCTGTTTCCCACCATGTGCATCTTGCCGCGATAGGCATCCGGGCCGAGCTGTTCGAACTCGCCCTTGGCGGTCATGGCGTTTTCGCCACGGCAGGTCAGGGTGTAGCTGGACTTGTTGCCGACCACGCGGAAGTCGGTGACGGTGCAGTTCTCGTCGTGCGGGACCATCTTCTCGCTGGCCTGGTTCCTGGGGCCGCATACTTCGACGGTCTGCGAAGGCAGCTGGATCGGCATGCCGACCATTTCCATCTTGGTGGTGACGCGATAGAGGTTGCCGGTGCCGGACTGGGCCGGGGCGGCACCAGCGGCGAACAGGCCCAGGGCCAGGGCGGGGATCAGGAACAGGCGCTGCGGTTTCACGGGGGTCTCCGGACGAGGGTCGGGGCAAGGGGCGGGAGTTTCAGGCTCCGCCCCTGGCGGCGGGAGTGCCGGTTGTCACCGTGCATTCCCGCCCCTCGGGTCCGGATCAGGCGAAGGGGGGAAGCTTCTTCGCCACGGCCTGCAATTTGAGCCGAACGTATTTCGGCAGCCCATCCGGCCCATACGGCGGCGGCGACTCGCCCTTCACCAGCGGCGTCAGGTAGCGCCGGCAGGCGGCGGTGATGCCGTAGCCCGAGCCATCGATGTAGCCCTTGGGCATGGTCTTTTCGTGGTTGGCGATGTCGGCCAGCGGTGCCGGCGCGATCTTCCAGCGATAGGGGGTGTCCGAAGTGCGCACGATCACCGGCATCACCCCGTTCATGCCCTTCAGGGCGTATTCGACGGCCTTCCTGCCGACCGCCTGGGCATGCGCCAGGTCGGTTTTCGAGGCCAGGTGCCGGGCCGAACGCTGCAGGTAGTCGGGCACGGTCCAGTGCACCTTCAGGCCCAGCTTGTCCTTGACCGTGGCGGCCAGCAGCGGGCCGACGCCGCCCAGCTGGCTGTGGCCGAAGGCGTCCTTGCCGGCGCCGGCGTCGGCGACGAAGCCGCCATCGGCGTGGCGCAGGCCTTCGGACACCACCACCACGCAGTAGCCCACCCGCTTGACCACGGCCTGCACCCGGGCCAGGAACTTCGCTTCGTCCCAGGTCACTTCCGGGAACAGGATGATGTGTGGCGCCTGATCCTTGCCCTGGCCGGCCAGGCCGGCGGCGGCGGCCAGCCAGCCGGCGTGCCGGCCCATCACCTCGTAGACGAAAACCTTGGTGGAGGTGTCGGCCATGGCGGCGACGTCGAGCGCCGCCTCGGCGACCGAAACCGCCGTGTACTTTGCGGCGGAGCCAAAACCCGGGCAGCAGTCGGTGACCACCAGGTCGTTGTCGACGGTCTTGGGCACGCCGATGCAGGTAAGCGGATAGCCGGAGGATTCGGCCAGTTTCGAGAGCTTGAGCGCGGTGTCGGCCGAGTCGTTGCCGCCGTTGTAGAGGAACCAGCGCACGTCGTGGGCCTTGATGACGGCCAGCAGGCGTTCGTACTTGGCCGCGTCTTCTTCGAGCGACTTGAGCTTGTAGCGGCAGCTGCCGAAGGCGCCGCCCGGGGTGTGGGCCAGCGCCCGGATGGCAGCCGGTGATTCCTTCGAGGTGTCCACCAGGTCCTCGCGCAGTGCGCCGAGGATGCCGTTGCGGGCGGCGAGGACCTTGATCTTCTTCGCCCGCGCGGCCTCGATGACCGCGCCGGCGGTGGCGTTGATGACGGCGGTGACGCCGCCGGATTGTGCGTAGAGCAGCTTGCCTTTGTTCATGGCGCGATTGTAGCCCAGGGCCGGCTGTAATCAGGGCGTCGCGGGGGCGTCACGGCAATGAAACCCGGCTGCCGCAATTTGTCGCCTTTCGCCCAAAGGACGACTCCACATGCCCATGCCCCGCCGCCACGGCCCCCGCCCCCGGTTCACCCTGCTCGCCAGCGCCATGGCCCTGGCCCTGCTGCCTTCGCTGGCGATGGCGCAGGCCGCCGCCCCGGCCCCGGCCGAAGAGGAGAAGGCCGACGAACCCGCGACCCTGGTGACGGTGGAAGTGCGTTCCCAGCTTGAATCGCAGCTGCGTGCGCTGGACCTGCAGCGTGATTCGGACGCGATCATCGGCGTGGTCTCGTCCGACTCCCTGGGCGTTTACCCGGACAAGAACGTCGCCGAATCGCTGCAGCGCCTGCCCGGCATCAGCATCACCCGCGACCAGGGCGAGGGCCGCTTCGTGGTGGTGCGCGGCCTGGATGCCGCGCTCAACAGCGTGTCCGTGAACGGCATGCCGATCGGCACGCCCGAGGACTCGAGCCGCCAGGCGACCCTGGACGTGATTCCCTCGGACTCCACCGAGCGCCTGACCGTGATCAAGGCGCCGACGCCCGACATGAGCGGCGACGCCATCGGCGGCAGCATCGAAATCGAATCGGCCTCGGCCTTCGACCGCGACGGCCGCAGCCTGCGCGGACGCATCGAGGCCAGCTACCCGCAGCTCAGCGGCGACGTCAACAACAAGCTGGCCTTCAACTACAGCGAAGTGTTCGGCAACGGCGACTTCGGCGTGGCCTTTGGCATCAACCGCTCCGAGCGTGACTTCGAATCGGACAACGTCGAGGTCGAATACGACTTCAACGACAACCTCGGCGACGACCTGCTGATCCCGCTCGAGCTGCAGTACCGCAAGTACTTCATCAACCGCGAACGCACTGGTCTGAACCTCAACCTCGACTGGCGCCCCGAAGGCGGCGGGCGTTATTACCTGCGCACGCTCTACAGCGACTTCACCGACGCCGAAACCCGCCAGCGCAGCATCTACGTGTTCGACGACGGTGAACTGACCGGCGCCAGCGGCGAGACCCGCGAATTCAGCGACATCCCGCCCGACGCGCTGCGCCGCCGCCTGCGCTTCCGCACCAAGGAACAGAGCACCCTGGCGATCAGCGCCGGCGGCGAGAACCGCTTCGACGCCGCGAAGATCGACTACCAGGTCGGCTACACCGACACCAGCGAGCGCGTGCCCGACGAAGTGGAGTCGCGCTTTGAGTACGACGGCGTCGGCGACCTTTCGGCGATCGTGGACATGTCCAGCCCCGTGCCCACCTTCTCGCTGACCGACCCGGGCGGCAACGGCGCCTGGCTGGACAACGACAACTACGTGCTCGACCGCCTGGTGCGCGAGCCGAAATTCGTGGACGACGAAGAAACCCAGGCCAAGTTCAACCTCGAATTCGGCTCCGGCGCCGTGACCTGGAAGGCGGGTGTCTCGGGCCGCTGGCGCAGCCGTTCGGCCGACGTCAACGAGACCGAGCTGCGCATCACCCCGGACCTGAGCCTGGGCGCCTGGACCACCGGTTCGCCGTCGCACCGCTTCGGCGACCTGGGCGACGGCATCAGCACCCGCGAAATGCTGGAGTACCTGCGGGCCAACGCCGGCGCATTCGGCGAGCGTCCCCGGGACGTGGCCGAAAACCTGATCCTGTCCCTGGCCGACGATTACAGCGCCGACGAGGACATCCTGGCCGCCTACGCCATGGGCACCTTCAACCTCGACGCCCTGCGGGTGATCGCCGGCGCGCGTTTCGAGCGCACCGACTTCGACGCGGTCGGCAACGTGGTGGAACTCGACGACGACGGCGACCTGGTGCTGCCGGTGACCTCGCGGGCGGTGTCCTCGAGCTACGACAACATCCTGCCGGGCCTGCACCTGCGCTACGACGGCAGCAATGACTGGGTCTTCCGCGGCGCCTGGACCAATACCATCGCCCGCCCGTCCTTCGGCGACCTGTCGCCGCGCCAGGCGATCAATCGCGAGGATGGCGAAATCGACGCCGGCAACCCCGACCTCGATCCCTACGAATCGTCCAACCTGGATTTCTCGGCCGAACACTACCTGGGCACCACCGGCGTGTTCTCGGTGGGCGTGTTCCACAAGGACATCGACGGTTACATCGCCGAGGTCACCACCAATTCCGACCCGGACTTCCCCGGCTTCGAGGTCACCCGGCCGGTGAATGGCGACGAGGCCACGGTGTTCGGCATCGAACTGAACTGGCAGCAGTCGCTCGACCAGCTGCCGGGCGCCTGGAGCGGCCTGCTGTTCGGCGTCGGCGCCACCTACCTCGACACCGAGTTCAGCCTGCCCCAGCGCCCGGGCGAAACCTTCACCCTGCCGCGGGCCTCCGAAAACATCTACAGCGCCTACCTGGGCTACGAAAAGGCCGGCCTGAGCGCGCGCCTGAGCCTGGCCAACCGCAGCGAATACCTCGACGAGATCGGCGACAGCCCGGCCTACGACATCTACGTGGCCGAAAACACCCAGCTCGACCTGAGCCTGAGCTACGACTTCAGCCGGAACTGGAGCGTCTACTTCGATGCCTCCAACCTGCTCGACGAGCCGCTGGAGCTTTACCAGGGCAACGCCTCGCGCACCCTGCAGCTGGAAGAGTATGGCCGCAGCTACGCGCTCGGCCTTCGGGTAAATCTCTAAGCAAGGCAATGACTTGGCGGCGGCCGCGGGCAACGCGGCCGCCCGCGCGGCGCGGCGTTTTCATTGACTTGGGACCGCCCGGCCAGTAGCGTTTCCAAGTCCGCATGGCCTGTCGGCGGCCCCAGTAAAGCCAAAAGGGGTTAAGACGGCGCCGTGCGTCCTTGTTTATAGGGGTTTGAAACGATGCGACTGGTACTTCTCGGCGCGCCCGGTTCGGGCAAGGGCACGCAGGCCGCGCGCCTGCGTGAACACCTGCAGGTGCCGCATGTCTCCACCGGCGACCTGCTGCGCGCCGCGGTCAAGGCCGGCACCCCGCTGGGGCTGCAGGCCAAGGCCGTGATGGAGTCCGGCGCCCTGGTGTCGGACGAGATCGTGCTGGGCATGCTCGAAGAGCGCCTCACCGCGGGCGACACCGGCAACGGCTTCATCCTCGATGGCTATCCGCGCAACCTGGCCCAGGCCAACGCCCTGGACGCGCTGCTGCGCAAGCTCCAGCAGCCGGTGGACATCGCCGTGCAGCTGGACGTCGAAGCCGAGCTCCTGGTCGAGCGCATCGCCGGCCGCGCGCAGGTCGAAGGCCGCGCCGATGACACCCCGGAAGCCGTGCGCAACCGCCTGAAGGTCTACAACGAAGCCACCGCGCCGGTCGTCGATTTCTACCGCACCACCGGTCGCCTGGCCTGCGTCAACGGCGTCGGCAGCGTGGACGAGGTGTTCCAGCGCATCCTGGAGACCCTGGCGCCCACGCCCGAAGTCGGTTGACCGCGTCGCCGCCGTGAAACTGCACATCCTGGGCATCTGCGGCACCTTCATGGGTGGCGTGGCGGCGCTGGCGCGCGAACTGGGCCACGCCGTCGACGGCAGCGACCAGAACGTCTACCCGCCGATGTCCACCCAGCTCGAACAGCTGGGCATCCGGCTCTCGCAGGGTTACGACCCCGGCAACCTCGCCGCCGACACCGACGAAGTGGTCGTGGGCAACGCGCTTTCGCGCGGCAATGATTCGGTCGAACACGTGCTCGACGCGGGGCTGCGCTACATCTCGGGCGCCCAGTGGCTGAGCGAACGCGTGCTGCCGGGGCGCGAAACCCTGGCCGTCGCCGGCACCCACGGCAAGACCACCACCACGTCCATCCTGGCCTGGCTGCTTGAAGCCGCCGGCCGCGACCCGGGCTTCCTGGTCGGCGGCGTGCCGGAAAACTTCGGCGTATCCGCCCGCCTGGGCAGTGGCCGCGAATTCGTGGTCGAGGCCGACGAATACGACACCGCGTTCTTCGACAAGCGCAGCAAGTTCGTGCACTACCG